>NZ_BSBO01000046.1:0-22885 GCF_027924685.1 Sellimonas catena | reverse complement strand
TACGTGTTTTATTTTGCAACTAACATCATAAAGAAAAACTGTATGATTGGGAAGTAGGGATTTTCTCTGCTTCCCTTTTTATTTAGGAAAAATTCCTATTTTTGCCAATAATAATTATACACTAACCTCTCCCCGATCTGCTAACGTCCATAGCCTGATCCTGTTTGTCCGGCCAGCATCGGGATTACCCCTCCCTGATCCATCTCGCGGCCTGAGGTGCATAGTAGGTAATTAACATTCCCGCACCGGCACGTTTCATGGCTGTCAGGCTTTCCATCACTACTGCTTTTTCATCAACCCAGCCATTCAGGGCCGCCGCCTTTATCATGGAATACTCTCCGCTGACACTGTAGGTGCATATCGGAAATTCAAATCTGTCACTGACTGTTTTTACGATATCCAGATAGGCCATCGCCGGTTTCACCATGATGATATCGGCCCCTTCTTCGATATCCAGCTGTGTCTCCACAATTGCCTCTTTTTTATTCCTCCAGTCCATCTGATATGTCTTTCTGTCCCCAAATGCCGGCGCAGAATCCGCCGCCTCCCGAAACGGTCCGTAAAAAGCCGACGCATACTTTACAGAGTAAGCCATGATGAGCGTATCCTCATATCCTGCCTCATCCAGTGAGCGGCGCATATGTCCGATCCGGCCGTCCATCATGTCAGACGGCGCTACGATATCCGCCCCTGCTCCTGCACAGGATACTGCCGCTTTTGATAAATATGCAAGTGTCTCGTCATTGAGGATTTTTCCATCCCGCACAATCCCGCAATGGCCGTGATCCGTATACTCGCACAGGCAAATGTCTGCAATACAGATCAGATCCGGGAAACATTCCTTTGCCATGCGAAGTGCGTTCTGAACCGCCCCATGTTCATCCCATGCGCCGCTGCCGCATGCATCCTTGTGATCCGGCACGCCGAAAAAGATCACCGAACGTATTCCGGTTTCCCACACTTCTTTCAAATGAATTTTCAGCATATCCACTGAATAACGGTAAATTCCCGGCATGGATGGAACCGGCTCCTTCACCTTTTCTCCTTCCACAACAAATACCGGGTAAATCAAATCTGTCACTCTAACATCTGTCTCATGAACCAGTTCACGGACAGCCAAAGATCTTCTTAATCTTCTTGGTCTTCTTATCAATTCCATCATTTAGCCTTTCTTTTTCCTGTCAAGTTCATTTTCCTACTTACTTCTGCCGCCATAAATGCGCGGTCCTGGTTTGATGCGGCAGTCTCCAGGGAATTATATAAACTTTTTCTCTATTCCAGAGTTCCAAGAGAAATCCGGTACTCGGTCTGCACATGGATCTTTCGTATCCCGCATCTTTGCTCCGGTTTCTTTTCGACATACACATGCTCTCTCACCGGATAAATCCGAATCGTCATCTGCTTTGGCCAGTCAAAATATTTCAGTCCGATCTGCCAGTCATTCCCTGTATAAAACCAGTCACCGCACAGTTCTCCGTCCATCCAGAGTTCGGCCCTGTCTCCGTCAAATCCTATAATAAGCCAGTAGTTTTCCGGAAAATCTTTATCCGGATATTGAATGTTCATTTCATACTCCGTATAGTTCTGTCCTTCTGTTATCCTGCTGATTTCTGCTCCCGAATGTTTTTCTTCACATCGATACGATATTTTTTCTTCCGACGGCAGACAGCAGATCTGTCCATCCGGACTGTATGCGAGCAGATCGTACTTGTCTCCCGCCCGGCAGATACAACCTTCCGCCAGATACAATTTCCCGTTTATTTTCCAGGCATGTTCCGCCTGTTCCCGCGACAACGTTATGATTTTCGACTCATCTCCCCGTATCTGATGCCGAACCTTGCTTACATCATCTGCAAAGAATACCAGCCTCTCTCCCAACGTACAAAGAAGCTGTGCATTGGAAATCTCGACAAGCAGACTGCCCCATGACAGATGATAAGGACAGCATCCATATGTTCCATTCTCCAGATCCATTGCCGGGAATGAAATTTTCTTTCCTTCTGTCTCCACTACGATTTTTTCTCCCGGATGTTCTTCCAGGACGGCATGTCTCTGATACTGGTTCCAGAACAGAAAACCGGATCCTGTTTTCTCATCATGGCGCAGCGCAGCGCGGACACTTGTCAGATCCTCAGGACGTCCGGCACTCCACTCCGGCAGAATGAACTCTGTTTCCGCCATCATGCTTCCGAACTCTTTCAGCATCAGATGATACGGCCGAAGGTGATAAAACACATCATGAATCCTTCCATACTCTCCGACCGGTGCCTGGAAATCATAGGAATATACCGGAAGATCATTTAAATAACCAGTATCTTTTGACTCCTGAAGCGTACTGTACTTTCCCTTTGGATTTGTCCCTCCATGGTACATATAATATCCCAGAAGATTAGCTCCGCTTCCAAGCTTGCAGATCACCATTGCACATGTGTCTTTTTTGTCCACCACAGGACGCCGGTGCATCGTTACCTGCACGCCTCCGCCCAGCTCTGCTGTAAAATATGGATATTTCTCCGTGTCATAAGTAAATTCCTGTTCCCGCTCCTTCTGCAGGTCACTGCCAATACTTCCATCATCCTTATTGTGAGAAAACAGATAATTCGCATTCAACGGCATCTCATGTATGTGCTGTTCCCATGGTGCATCGCAGTATCCTCCCAGGACAGGAAGCATCTCCCCTTCCGGGACAATCGCTCCGCCCCATCCTGTAGCCGTATAATACGGCACACGGAACCCGGCTTCTTTTGCCAGCTGTTTGATCGTCTTCATATGCCGGACTCCAGCCTCTCCGGTCAGACCTCCACAGTGTCCGTATTCATTTTCCACCTGAATACCAAGCACCGGCCCTCCCTGTTTCCAGAGAAAACCGTCCGTCTGCCCGTAAATTTTCTCGAAAAATCGCTTCACATAAGACAGGTAAAGCGGCTGATCTGTCCGCACTTCGATTCCCTCTTTCTGAATCAGCCAGTCCGGGAATCCTCCATTCCTGCACTCGCCATGACTCCATGGACCAATCCGCAGAAGCACCGGCATTTCACACTTCCGGCAGATTTCCAGAAATTCCCGAAGGTTCCTTTGCCCTTCAAAATTCCATTCTCCTTCCTTTTCCTCATGGTGAATCCAGAACACATATGTAGCCAGAATCTGTACTTCTCCGGCTTTCATTTTTTCAATTTCTTCTTCCCAGAATTCGCTTCGGAACCTGGAAAAATGAAACTCTCCCATTACAGGAATCCACGGCCTGCCGTTCCTTGTCAAGTACCGGTCCGTCGCCCCCAAAGTCCTTTCCGGACAGGAAGGATCGTCATAGCCAAACGGAAGCTTTTTCCTTTTCATATTCTTCCTCTCCTTATCACAAAATGTTATGAACTCCTCATTCTGTCCAGTATATCACATTTCAGACGAATAAAGCGGCGTTCTTTCTGTTTCTTTCCAGAAAAAAAGATCGGCATCCTCTTTCATTGATGATTCCGACCTTTTTTCTGGATTTAAGCCGATACGGCCGATGATTTTGATGCTCTCTTTCTGAGCAGTTCCTTTCCCGAAGTTACAACGATGGTCACGCCAAGGATCATCAGGAGAACCGCAACGATCAGCTGTAGTCCCTCGACCATAAATACGCCTTTTCCGTCAGAAAATGCCTTGACCAGCGAGATGAATCTCTGCACAAGGGCGGTAAATGTGACAACCAGCATAATCACAAATGGAGGTACCAGTGTCCTGAGTTCTCGACCTGTCACTTTCAGAAATACACACAGTGTAATCAGTACGAGAGCGCTCAGCAGCTGATTGGCGCTTCCAAACAACGGCCAGATATTCGAATAGCCGACCTGAGTCAGAATATAGCCAAATACCAGGGTAATCACCGTTGCGAAATATTTATTGCAGAGTACCTTTCTCCATCCCTCCGCATGCTCCATATCATCCACACTGAACAGCTCCTGGAACGACATCCGTCCGATCCGCGCAACAGAATCCAGCGTTGTAAACGCAAGCGCTGATACACACATAGTCATGAAACTCTGCGCCACATAGACCGGAATGCCGAACATCTCAAGGAATCCGGCCACTCCTGAGGAAAAAATCTGGAACGGCGTGCCGGCCGCTGCTGTCCCGTCTGCTCCTGCCGCCGCACCGGCAACACAAAGAGCGATAACTGCCAGCAGACTTTCCAGGACCATTGCCCCGTATCCGACTTTCAGCATATCCTTCTCATTGGAAACCGTCTTGGATGAGGTACCGGAAGAAACCAGGCTGTGAAATCCGGATACTGCACCGCAGGCAACCGTTACAAACAGAATCGGGAACAACGTTCCGAGATTCTCATTCTGAAACCCGGTAAATGCCGGAAGATTCATGGACGGATGAGCAAACACCAGCCCCAGCACCGCTCCGGCGATCATTCCGATAAACATAAAGGTGGACATGTAGTCTCTTGGCTGCATGACAAACCACATAGGAAGCACTGCTGCCAGAAAGATATAAAGGAATGCGATATATACCCACATCTCTTTTCCAAGAATCACCGGGAAATTCATTCCAAATACAAATGCAAGCACTGTGCAGACCAGTCCAAAGACCACTTCTTTCCATCCGGTCAGTTTCAGCTTATGCTGGCTCACTCCAAAGATCACCGCAAACAGGATGAAAAACAGAGAAATACTTCCCGCCGCTCCGTTTACAGTGGCATTCTCAGAAAGTGTCCTCACTCCGTCCGTCACAACATAGGCATTGAATGTATCCGCTACCATGTCCGCAAATGCCGCGATCACGATCAGACAGAACAGCCAGCAGAATCCAAGAAACAGCTTCCGTCCCGTCTTTCCAATATACTTCTCAATCAGCAGCCCCATGGATTTTCCATCATTTTTTACGCTCGCATAAAGTGCACCAAAGTCCGTGACAGCTCCAAAGAAGATTCCTCCGATGAGAATCCAGAGCAGCACCGGAAGCCACCCAAATGCTGCAGCCTGAATGGCCCCGGTTACAGGTCCTGCACCTGCGATGGAAGAAAACTGATGGGCAAAGACGGTCCACCCATCTGTCGGAACATAGTCCTGCCCGTCATTATGCAGAACTGCCGGAGTCTTCGCCTTCGGGTCGATTCCCCATTTCCTGGCAAGCCAGCGTCCGTACAGCGCATATGCCGCAATCAGACAGACCGCCGCCGCTAAAACAATTACCAGTGAGTTCATAATTTTCCACTCTCCTTTTCTATCAGGCCAAACGACCGGTTCCTTCCCTTTTGGAGGGTTCCGACCTGCGAATCAAGCGCAGCGGTAAAGAACAAAGTTTTAATTAAAATAAAAAAACGCCCTCTGACAGATTGCTCTGTCAGAAGACGAAACTTCTCTTCTCCGCGTTACCACTTCTGCTTACCGGACAACGTCCGGTCACTCTGTACTGTCGTCCGGACTAATCGTACGGATTAACAGCTTTCCCTCTAACGGTGGAACTCCGGTCCGGGCTACTCACTCACTTTTCACCCCGACTGCTTGCAGGGGATGGCTTCCTCGTCATGCTGTTTCCTCACACCAGCCGGAAACTCTCTGAAAGCATTGGTACACAGGAAGTCCTGTCCTGTTCTTCGCATTGGCTTTTTAATTTTGTTTTATTATAGCTCTTTTAAATAGATTGTCAATAGAAAAACCGAGTGCATTCTGTTTTTTTGTCAAACATGAATAAAATATTTTCTCTTCATCCTTGCAATTTGTGCATGATTTCATCACTTTAAAGTGTTTTCTCAGAAAAGTGCAGACTCCTTATTTATCTTTTCTTTCAGATCCAGCTGCGGCCCAAAAAAACACTGTAAAAACGAATCCCACAATGAAAAAGAGAATGAGAAAAATCTGTTCCCCTGATTCCATTCCCTCTAATCCCCCGTAACTCTGATAATCAAACAGCGTTAACAAAAGAAAATAAACGCCTCCCACAATCCCCTGTATAACCGGACTGGACATCCGAAACATTCTCTCCGGAATCTTCTTGTCCAGATAGACTGCACAGGCAAACGTACCCACACAGACCAGCCCGCATAAAATCATCTCCCTCGTCGGCGGCAGCCACTCGCCGTCACCTTTCAGGACAAGGAGTAGCTGGAAGGCTGTAATAAAAGAAAACATTAAAATGTAAATGATAATCTGAAATCCATACAGCTGAGACCTGCCGACCGCCGTCATCAGCAGTTTCTCCGTCTCTTTCTGATACTGCTCCGTTTCGATCCGCTTGCCCGCCAGCAGCTCGCTCACACTGATATCCAGCTCCCTGCACAGGTCTTCCATAATATGGACGTCCGGAAACGCCTTTCCGTTTTCCCATTTGGAAACAGCACGGTCCGTTACATGGAGTTTCTCTCCCAGCTGCTTCTGTGTCAGCTGCTTTTTCTTTCTACATTCTGCTATAAATTTTCCAGTTTGATTCAGGTTCACCATAACTTCTGCCCCCTCTCTCTGAAGAAAGGATAACACAAAACCGCTATTTTTGCACTCTACCATCGGTTGAATGCCCTGATTTCCTGTATAAAACGATTTCTACATAATCCGTTCCGCATCCAACGGCAGATCTTTGACCCGGCGTAGAAATGCTGTACTGTTGTCCGCATTTTCCTGATCGTACTGGAATCCAAGCTCCCTGCTTACCTCCTTTGCCACGTTATTAAAGCACCACCAGAAATCCATACAGGTACACTGGAATTCTCTCTCAGTCGGCTTTTTCACCCAGTATCTTTCCTCAGAAGTATCCTCTTTGGCCGGCATGATGTGATCCTTGTCCACAAGCACCCGGTACATTTCCAGTCTTTCCAGCGCATAATCTCTTGTGCAGACATGCAGATCCAGACGATTTCCGTCTCCACACTGAATCTGCCATCCATAACAGTTTTCCACATCCGATGGATAATGCACATTATCTTCCGGGTAATTCATATACAAAATCTCTCCAAATCTGGTAATCCATTCCTTGTTTTCGCGGTATGGCCTGGTTGTTTCCACGATGTATACCACATCGTAATCCTGAAATAAATCTTTGGTAACATTTGGATTCACCCTGGATCCTTCTAAATAAGCTGCCCGGATATTCTCATCCTCCAGTGCAATTTCTTCAATCAATGAGAGCATTTCTTTTTCAGAACGCATATAAGTTTTCCCCTTTTTATGATTTATAAATTTAGTTTTTTCACATATGCCGGCTGCAGCCGGTAATACATTTCTTTCGACTGTTGATTTTATTATATCCGGCTGCTTTGATCCTGTAAATGAGGGGAAATGAAACTTTTCTCTGAATAATTGACAGAGAATTTTTTCATGGTATACTATTTAGTGTAATTATAAAAAGAATACGGATAACGATAGAGTGAACAGGAGTTCATGAAGGGGTGCACCACCACGGGTGTAATTCTTTGTGGACTCCTTTTTTATTGCAGAATGACATTTGATTCCTTCCGTGTCTTTATCCATACAGATTCTGCAGCGCACTCTATCCTGTTCATCCGGGAAGGAGGAAGCGATGGTCCGGATAAATGGAGAGGACAAACCGTTAGAAGAACCAACCACACTGCTGGTTTATCTGGAGCAGGAAGGCTACCAGACAAACCGGATCGCTGTTGAAAAAAACGGTGAGATCATTCCCAAAAGCTGTTATAAGGAAACTTTACTCCACAGCGGGGATGTACTCGAGATTGTAAGTTTTGTAGGAGGGGGCTGATATGAGATTTACCGAAAGAGAGATACAGGAGGCACTTTGTGAACGCCACACAGCAGCTATACAGGAAAAGCTGAACCGTGGAAGAGTCGCCATAGCAGGTCTTGGCGGCCTGGGTTCCAATATTGCTTTTTCCCTTGCAAGAATCGGAACAGGACACCTTCATCTGATCGATTTTGACCGGGTAGATCTGACCAATCTGAACCGGCAGCAGTACCTGATGCGTCATGTAGGTATGTTCAAAACGGATGCTTTAAAAGAACAGCTGCTGGAGATCAATCCTTATCTGGATATCCGGACAGACTGCGTCCGGGTCTCTGATGAAAATGTCGCTTCACTTTTTAAAGAAGACACCATCCTGTGCGAAGCCTTTGATGTCCCGGAAAATAAGGCCATGCTTGTAAACGGTATTCTGGAAAATTACCGGGATCTGATCATAATCAGCGCTTCCGGAATGGCCGGATACGGAAACAGCAATACGATTCTTTCAAAGAAAATCACCAGCCGTTTCTACTTGTGCGGGGACGGGGTCAGCGATTCACGCAAAGGCCCGGGCCTGATGGCCCCCAGGGTGGCACTTTGCGCCGCTCACCAGGCGAATCTGGCTGCAGATCTGATCATAAACGGAACAGCCGGAGACCGTCTATGAGAAAACAGATTTCAAACACTATTTTATAAAGGAGAAAAACAATGATCGATTTAACAAAAGACACATTTTGTCTGGGAGGACATGAATTCCAGTCACGTTTCATACTTGGATCAGGGAAATATTCCCTTGAACTGATTAAGGCAGCTGTTGAGAACGCAGGGGCCCAGATTATCACACTTGCACTGCGCCGTACAAATCAGGACAGTTCGGCAAATATACTTGACTATATTCCGGAAGGTGTGACACTTCTTCCAAATACATCCGGATCAAAAACCGCAGAAGAAGCAGTCCGCATCGCCCGGCTGTCGCGGGAAATCTGCCATAGTGATTTTGTCAAACTTGAAGTGATTCCGGATTCCAAATACCTTCTTCCGGACAACTATGAGACGATCAAGGCAACCGAGATTCTTGCAAACGAAGGATTTATCGTTATGCCGTATATGTATCCGGATCTCAATGCCGCCAGAGATCTGGTCAATGCCGGCGCCGCATGTGTTATGCCTCTCGGTGCCCCGATTGGATCCAATAAAGGAATCTGCACAAAAGAATTTATCCAGATTCTCATCGATGAAATCAATCTGCCTATTATCGTCGATGCCGGTATCGGCCGACCTTCCCATGCATGTGAAGCCATGGAAATGGGTGCCGCCGCAGTCATGTCCAATACCGCTATCGCTACAGCAGGGGACATTCCCGCAATGGCAGGCGCTTTCCGCAAAGCAATCGAAGCAGGACGTACTGCATACCTTTCCGGCATGGGACGGGTAATCGAAAAAGGGTCCAGCGCCTCCTCCCCGGTTACAGGAGTGAGTCAAAAATAGAGCCTTTGAATGAGGCATGACCGCTGCCCGGTCAAATGTGGTTTCAGCTTTGTTTTACGCTGAAAAACAAGATATCAGATACAAAAGGAACAGGAAATAAAATCATGTACAACGAAATTGATTTTTCAAAAGTGATTGCCGTCTCTAACCGCCATCTGACACGGCTTCCATATCTGGATCAGGTAGAACGAATCTGCAGTTTTCAGCCTCGTGCTTTTCTTCTCAGAGAAAAAGATCTTCCGGTCAAAGACTACCTGAATCTTTCCCTGGCTGTAAAAAAAATCTGTGACCGGCATCAGGTCACGATGATCCCTCACTTCTATCCTGAAGCTGCAGACGCTGCAGACACGGATATCCTTCATTTACCGCTCTGGAAACTGAAGGAGCTGAAAGAAAAAGGCGCCGGCCGTCTTACGGGGATGCGGATCGGCGTTTCGATCCATTCTACAGAAGAGGCAGAAGAAGCTGCAGCTCTTGGAGCATCCTATGCAACGGCAGGACATATTTTTGCTACCGACTGCAAAAAAGGACTTCCACCGCGAGGTCTCGATTTTCTGAAACAGATCTGTGACCGCTCGCCGATCCCGATATACGCCATCGGCGGGATCCGTCTGGATCCGGAACAAATACAAACTGTGTTGAAGCACGGAGCATCAGGAGTATGTATCATGTCTCAGATGATGGGCATGTAAAAAAATAGTTAACAAAGATAGGGGCATGTTATCTGCCCCTATGCTTTTCTTTCTTTTTCTGCTTTTTTATTGACTGTATCATAAGAGATGTTTTATTCCCACCGAAATGAAATGGCAGTTTTCCGCCTACTTCTTTGCATTTGCACCGAAGCGACTGTTTCATTACCCTAAAGATTCCCCACATGCCGGATTCCACATCCCATCCAAAACTTCCTGACCGGTACAGATAGTCGCCCGGACAGGAAGCTCCGTCTTTCAGTTCCATATCAAACCGGTTCCCGATGCTGATTCCTCCCTGAATCGGAATCTCTCTGGATAAGGCATCGTCAGGCTGTTCCCTCCACAAATGTCCGTGAATGGCAAGTGATACATTTCGCGGCTTATCCGCCGGCATCATCGTCTGGAAAATGACCCTGTCCCCGGAATATGCTTTCCATACGGGTGTTGCAGGATCGCCGTGAATTTTGCTGCTGAATACTTTCCAGCACGTATAACAGTCCATTCGGGTCATAATCGCCGTACGAATTGTATACAATTGGAATCTGGATCGCCTCCAGCGTAAAACGGCGGACTTTGTTCTGGCAAGGGTACTGACACAGCTGCATGGATTATTCCCCTTTCTGCTTCAAAAGCCGGAGATAGTGATTGGCCTCCCGGAGCACATGGTCTGCCAACAGCGGAAGAATGATGGAGCGAATCTCGCATCCGGTTATTCCCTTTGTCCCCGCTGCCTTAAAATCACGGTACTTCTTTGTCGTTTCCAGTGTTTTCCTCGTCAGTCCGTTCATGGCTCTGCAATCCTTCTGCCTTGCCTCCTCCAGAAGTCTCTGATAATCACCGGCAAAGGAATCTGCCGTTTCGATCAGTTCGCCCTCCGTCGGATCAAGCAGGCCGCGGATAAACAGCGCATGTTCCATCATAATCTGATTCCAGAACCGCTCTGTCTCAGCCATCTGTTCCGACGATTCGCAGGTTCCATCCCCCAGGGAAGCAATCATCTTCTGATATAATTCCGCCTCCCGGATGATATGCTCGATAAGCAACGGATAGTTGGCCGTGAACAATCTGCAGCAGGTCACTTCCTGCAATATCTGCTTTTTAAACTCAATCAGCCCGCCAAGCAGGTGCAGAACATGATGATTCAGCTGACGGATCCGCCTGGCCATTCTTTCGTCCTTGCATGCTTCTCTTCCCGCCTGCAGATTTTCTTCCGCCTGTGTGATCCGGACATCGATCGGAATCTTCGTAAGTCTTCCTGTCTGCTGCTCCGCCATAACCGTGTATTCCGTAAACACTTCTCCTGAACAAAGCACATCCTTTCCTACCATGCCGTCCGAAAACCGTACGGTCTGCTACAGTACCTTTTCAAATTCGTCCCGGTACCAGCTTGCTTTGCTTCTGTATCCCGTTTCCCCGGCCGGGAAGCCCGCCTGAAGAAACAACGCATGTTCCTTCATGATTCTTCCGAAAAATAAATGCGTTTCCAGTGATGCTCTTACATAGTTTTCCATATTCATGCACATCCTGATATTTTCCTATTCTTTATAATGTATGACGGGATTGGGAATTGGATATTATAGAGAAATGGCGGTACGGCCCTTAATACCGGGCCATACTGCCTGACTACTGTTTATATTCTTGACTGCGTTGCAGACTTCTTCTAACACAACGTTCCCTGATACACTCCCTTTTCCAGACGCATATAACATTCCTGCAGGTTCGGATTCATCATGATCTCCATTACTTCTTTCATTCCTTTGGCAAGTTCTTTTTCCATAAACTCCGCCATAGAAATCCAGTATACCGGGCCCTCATCTGAACTTTGCAGTTCCCCGGAAAACTCTTTCGTCTGATACAGAAAAATCATATTGTGTGTGTGCGCTTTATTCCAGTGATAGATGCCGCAAAGCTCGGGATTTTGGATCACAAGGCCTGTTTCCTCCCGGACTTCCCGGATCACTGCTTCACGAAAAGTTTCTCCCGGCTCTACATGCCCGCCCGGAAACGTCGTCCCGGTATAGCTGTCATTCATCTTGTCAAGAGCCAGAACATTTCCCTGCTCATCCTGAATCATGCACAGATTCATAAAGCAGGCTTTCTCTTTGTACTTTTCTTCACCAACATTCAGATCCCTCCGCACCCGGCTGTTCAGATCCGAACGCTTCTTTTTGTAATGATGCCGCACCTCTTCATATGGAATACAGATTTCCGCCTGCTCAATTCTTTCGTAAACCTTCTTCACGACATCATCCAGATGTGCTTCATTCGGAAACACGTAGTTCTTTTCATAATACGCCTTTGTTTCCTGATACATCCATTCCGCAATCCGGTTCTTTTGCTTCAGCTTCAGATGGGAATATTTCTTATTGGTTTGAAGGAGATGGCCATCGACAACTTTATGATTTTTCATAAGTACCTCCACACCAAAATCTTATCACTTCTTTCTGTGCCTCGATCTATTCTTCCATAATCTATCTGTTCAGGATCAACTTTACTTCCTGCTGTAAGTCTTCACTGAAATCTGCCAGATCATCGAAAGAAATCACTCCAAATCTGACAAGACTGATAATATCATATATGGCTTTGGATTGTTCCATATTCAGAATTACTCCCGGGTGACGTCTGTCGGTTTTAATCTTCTTCTCAAGCTCCCAAAATTTATCGGACGCATTTTTATCCTCTGCGCTTAGCAAGCTAATATATTCCTTGATCAGACGGGCCATATAATTCTCCTGCCAGCCAGGTAATTTTTCTCGAAAAAGTTTCCAGTCTCTTTTGGACATTTCCATTTCTACTCCTTCCTTTAGTACAATGATTGAAGCTCAATAATCTCACTCACTGATGTCATACTCATCTCACACAACTCTATTAGTTTATGAATCAAAGATACTTGTAATGTCCTGATATCGGTTAATTACACGATAAATCTCCACATATTCGCCGCTTACTTTATAGATAATCACATAATCTTCCCATATCGCATATTTATAATCTGTCCGAAAGCTGACTCGTTTAGAAAGATTTGTACCTATTCCCGGAAACATCTGGAGATTCTCAAATTTACCATAAATCTCGTTTATAGTCTTTGCAGCATACTCTTCATTATCTTCTGCAATATAATCCCGGATATCTTTCAAATCCTTTGCAACAATCGGATTAATCCGCAACTTTAACATCTTACTCCCCCATATGTGCTTTTAGTTCATCCAGATCAAGCCATCCTTCTCCATCTTTCACTGCTTCTTCCGCTTCCTGCAGCTTCATCCAGAGCTTCTTCTCTGCATGATCACGCTCAAAATCTTCAATATCCATGACCACATAGCGCCCCCTGCCATTCTTAGTAAGATATACAGGCTCTCCTTTACGACAATTCTTCAGAACTTCATTATAATTTCTCAAATCAGATACCGGCAAAATGTTTGGCATATCGTTCAGCTCCTTCCTTCAATTTCTATTGTTTCTGTTAATTTTATTATACGCAAAAAGCTGTAAAATTCAACGTAAAATTTTACAGCTTTTTCTTCTGTTTGTTCCCGTAATCAGTGATTCTCCAACTGAATCCGCATATCACAGGAATCACAACCGATCACTGTGTGTGAACTTTCCTGTTCCAGCAGAGTCACATTGCCGCCACAGAAAGGACAGATCCAATTTACTTTCTTTCCCGCTTTCAGGGCTTCCATTTTTGAGACAAATTCCTCTGTATTCACATTCGCTTTCTTGCATCTTTCAGTCCAGTCACCTCGAATCCGCTTCTGCAGTTTTCCATTTTCATCAAAGATCACCTGATCTCCCTCATTGATTTCACGATCATACAAAAGCTGATCCGGCATCTTGACTCTCTTTTCTGCTCCTGCCTCATCCTGCAATGTCACAACAGCCATAACAGGCTCATCATCCATCCGCTCTTCACAGCCAAAATCTATATCTTCCTCTATTTTCTGTACTTTGAATATCATTGAGGTCCCTCCAATACTGTCTGCTAATCCGGTTTCATCAAATCATCCGGATAAATATTTCTGGCACGTCCTAAATCAGGAAAAGCATTGATTTTTGATTTTGATGTTTTAAATCTGACCCGATCCCCTGCCTCCAAAGGCGGAAATTGGTCGATCCTGTAAAAAAGCCAGTCGCTTTTTGCATTCTCCCCATCCGGCGGATCCGCAATATGTCCTTTGATTCCATAGCATCGAAACTGCTTCTGGGCTACTTTTCTCACGCAAGAAATCTCTGTTTCATAATACCCTTCTTCGTCTTTCTCGATCTGGTAGTCGCCCTCCACTATCTTTTTCGCCTGTTTAACATAATCTTTCGCCTGCTTATGAAACTCTGCTGTCTGATATTCCTCCAGCACACCACATCGATGCAGTTCATCATATATCACACTTAAATCGTCTATATTGATCAATTTGCGCATCTGCATTCCCATAAGCGGAGTTTTATTTAATCGGTCATATGGCACTGTTACCAGAGGAAAGTAATGCTTGCTCATTGCCCATGCTGCACCCATTTCCACAAGACAGAATGCACTTTGTTTCTGTATCCGTAACAAGCCGCACAACTAATGTAAACATTGGAATTAATTCATCTCCCCAATCCACTAGCGAACCGGAAATGACTACATTTTCATTTTCTATAATATCCTCTTTCATCAATGCAAGCCGCTCTTCTCTTTTTCTTTTAGTGGTATATTGCGGATTGGCAGGTACCCAGAAGTAATCATCTGTATCCATAAATTTATATCCCAATTCTTCACTGATTTTTCTGCCTAATGTACTCGTTCCAGAGCCTGAAGCTCCATAAATATGTATTACATTTTTCATATTTCAATCGCCACCTTATCTAAGCCTGATTTGAAATAAAATGTACTATTTCTTTTCCTGGTTCAAGTATATATGATACCAGGTCTAACGGATATACCTTTATGCACTTTTCTACAAATTTTTAATGCGTTTTAATGCGTGTGAAACGCATTAAAACGCATTAGAACTCATTAATTACCTGCCATTTTTCTGTCCGTATGGCCTCCCACATATTTTATATATTCCACAAACTTCCATCCGGCATCAGATAGAGATTTCCCTTTTCTACGCAAAGCTCTTCCCCGGTCTCCATATCTATTGTCACTACATATTCATGATAAACCGGATCTTCCACCCACCGTGAAAGAAACAGCACATTGCCGTCTCTGCAGATCATGCTTTCGTTGTCTCCGATCGGGAACTTCCTTTTTACCGGCCAGATTGCCTCATATTCGTTATGCGTCTGCCTTCCCAATATCCACGGAGTCATCTCCAGCTTCAGATTATAACAGTCCTCCACTTCATCCAGATCCAGGGACTGCAGGATCTCCGGCTTTGCCCCGGGAATATAAGTGTAGATCAGAATTTTCCTCAAAGAAAAATCTACCGCCAGAATTCCAAAACGATCTTTGTCCCAAACCGGATTTTCATAATAGACATGTTTCTTTTTGGGGAAGGGATGGTACACTGCCCCGTCAGGATAATGAAAAAAATAAGGGCAATTACCCGGAAATTCTTTCCCTTCTTTCTCCATCATTTCCGCATCAAACAGATCGCATACATCTTCCTCAAAGGCAACTCCCAGATACCATTCCTCCGAACCTTCCACACGTTCCACATACATCTCGGGAGTCATGAATTTTTTTATTTTCATAGAATACCTCTCCTTTCTCATGCCATTATCCTCAAATTTACTTCATACTAGCATGGCACGATTCAGCCCTCAAGGAAGATATCTGTAATTATTTCTTAATGTTTTTAAAAACTCCATATCCTATACTTTTTCTATTTGTTTTTCATCATCCTAATAAAGTTTTCGATAAATCTTCTCCAGATCGTCAGCCCCAAATTTCACATAGCTCTGGCCCAGTAGACGCTGCTGCGATTTCTCCACACTCTCGGCAAAACTTCGGATTTCTTCTTCTTTCATTCCGTATTCGTGAAGCGGTGTCCTCCGGACCAGGCCATCTAGCAATTTTTCAATCTCCTTGTAAACCATATCAGGTTCACACGAAAAAATTTCCGCCAGAAATGTATTCAGCTCCAAGATTCCTCCATCTGGATCTGTTTCCTGATATGCCTGGAATACCGCCGTCAGGAACTGATAGTTGGCCTCTCCGTGTGTCACATGGTAAGTTCCGCTAAGCGGATAGGACATCGCATGCACCGTTCCTGTCCCGGCAATGGCAAAGGAAATGCCTGCAAGATCACTGGCTATCAGAAAGTCTTCAAACAATTCCTCTCTGCTGTCTGGTCCTTTCTCTTCCAACATACGGAAGCCCTTGAGAAAAATCTGCATAGCCTCTTTTGCAAACATCCGTGTATACAATGTACTTTTCGGCGATACATAGGACTCGATAGCATGGATCAGGGCATCAATCGCACTCGTTACAAAAAAGTGCCATGGCAGTTTCCCGAGAAGTTCCGGAATAAGCACCGCCTGATCCGGATACATCTCCTCACCGGCCAGTCCCAGCTTTGTCTGAAGAGCTGTCATCTCCGCAATAGATACATTTGACACCTCCGCACCAGCCCCACAGGTCGTCGGCACAGCAACCAAGGTCCGTATCTTTCTGACCGGCACCTTCCTTTGATAATATTCCGCAGCTTTTGCCTCTCCATCCAGCACCAGGATCTTTGCCATATCAATCACTGCTCCGCCGCCGATCGCAATAACCCTTTTACAATCCGTTCTTCTGAAATCTTTTAACAGAGCATCCACCATCAGATCTGTAGGTTCGCCCTGTCCGTATTCGCTTTTAAAATGTACAACAGCACCGCTTGATCGAAGTTCTTGAAAATAAGTCTCAAATACTGACTGACTCGTAAAAACAAAGTCTCCTACTCCAATCTGAAACTCCTTTATAAATTCACTCGCTTTTTGATATTTGTATACTTCCGTAATTTCCTGAAATAATTTCATCCTCTGCTCTCCTTCCAAATAGTCCAGTCCGGCAATCCCTGATTCCCGTTTCATCTGGTCATCTTTTAATCTATTTTTGATATATTCTCATTTTATCACAAAACACGGTCAGCTACACAGACAGCTTCTTTAACATACTCTCCGTCCTTTTCTCTATCAGAAAAATACAATTATTAATATACTGTCTGTACGCCGCTTTCGCTTCATCCTCCTGAAGGTTCAGGCCAAATTGTCTCCCCGGTAAATAGCAGTTGTTTTTTGTACTGATCTTGTATTGATTGATACGCCGGCATTCTTCTTTTACCAGCTCATAACATCCTTCCCTGCAGTTGGATATGGACAGGGAGATGACGTCATAGTTCCCATTCACATAATCATTGAGCAGGAAGAAATCAATAAAGTTTGAAAACCCTTTCCATCCTCTTCCAAATAATTCGAACCATTCTTTTTCTTCACAGATCTCCTGCCACAAAGACTGTTTATGGCTGGATACCCCTTCAAACCCACATTCATAGGCATTCTTGATTTCATCCAGACACAAATCGATCCTGTCATAGATACCTTTTCCGCCTTTCGTTGTGTTGATGGAAGGAGTCTTTCTCAACCACAGCATATGCCCTCCAAGAAGTCTGGTCCTCTTCAATCCCTCTCCGATCTCCCTGTCTGTAAATCCATATTCCAGTCTGGCCCAATTCCAGGAAGGTCCGATGTAGTCCGACCCGTACCTGCACTCTTTTCCATCCGTAAGTTCCGTCTCCTCTGTTTTTGAAAATATCAACTCATTTTCCGCATAATTTGTTTTCCCGCCAAATACTTTTGCCAGATCTTCATATAATTTATGACTCCGGCAATCCGGATCCAGGCTCTTCCTGCCGCAATCCTTATCATAGCAATATTTTTCGGGATCAAATTTTCCTTTATTTTTCGTTTCCAGAACATCATCAATATAGCAATAATCTCTGTTCATCTTAATTTTCTCCATATTTTTCATATAATCTCCTGGCTTTCTCCGCCACCTGGCGTCTGATACTCTCCGGTTCCAGAACTTCCACCCGGTCACTATATTGAAGTGCCCAGTTCACCATTGCAAACGGGCTGCACATTACCTCCACAATATCACTCTTTCCCACGAATCGGAATGTATCTCCAAACCAGTCGTGAAGAAAAGTATAGTCTGCCTTTTCCCGCACTCTTGTTATCTTCAATCTTATTTTTACCGGCTCATCAAAAGCCATGTTAAGATGTGAAAGATGAAAGTCTTCACTCCATTGCTTTGGGAGATGTTTCACCTTCTCTTTTTTCAAAGCCGGTATTCCGGGAATTCCGAGTTTTTCATCACGTCCCGGTATTTCCATTTCTCCCATCAAATCCACTCTCCAGATAGACATATTCCGGACAATCTCTTCGTTGATCGTCATCTCTTTACATGCCAGAAGATAATATTTCCCTCCGTTTGCAACAAGATAATATGGGCTGACTGTATCTTTCTCTTCCCTGACAGGTTCCAGTTCCTTTCTTCTGTTGTAGCCATAAAACCGAAATCTGATCTGCACTCTCTCATCAATCGCCTGCTGGATCAGCTTGAGATTCTCCCGCATTCTCCCCTTTTCCGTAAGCTGCGGCTCATTCACTCTGCAGATCTGTTTTGCTCCCTTGGGATAAAATTTTGTGGTAAGATGGCTCTCTATCTTTTCTATGAGTTTCTCCCCGTCTTCAGGTGTCATTGTCTTTGAAAATAAAATGCCTTCTATCAGACTGTTGATCTCGTCGTAAGAAAATATATGATGATAGTACAATCCCCGGATCGGCATCCGCTGGGTACCCTCTTCATCTTCTTCCTCAGTTCCTTCGCTCCCATATCGCCTGGCAAAGGCGTCAAAAACAATACGCCATTCTTCCTCCGGATTTATCCTTTCGTTACTGTCCGAATTCATGGCATTTGCCATATTCACTATAGTATCATTAAATGTTTCCTTGTTCCCGATATATTGCTTCAAATACTCAATCTTTCTCAGATCTGACTGCTTCACCTTATGCTCCTGATCCGTATTCTTTTTCAGATACTCAAGTATTCTGTAGGATCTCTCATATTTGGATGGTTTATTTGAATACCGCTCTGCCATACACCATTTCCTTTCAAACTACAGGGCAAGGGCATTTAGCCCCGCCCCCTTTTCTTTTATCTTAATATAAACTGATAATGATGTACAACGATATTCTCTTTCTTTTCCTCAAGAGGGAAAATCCAACGAATCAGCAGATCTGCTTTCTCCTGCGGTTCAAGCCATTCCGGATGCTCAGCTACCTGCTCTCTAAAATCTTTATTCCAGATAACGGCATCCTCTCTCGGGTATTTCCCTTTCCTGTCATACATCGTCACTTCATATTCACTGTTGTAGATCTCAACCAGTATCTTTAGCCCGGTATGTTCGTAAAACTTCTGAAGTTCTGTCGGATGAAAGCTTTCCGGAATGATTTCTAAAAGATTCTGCACTTCAGGGATATATCTGTTCTTCATCAACTCAATAAATCGCAGATGCTTTCCATTTCTTGCATCCAGTTTCAGATAATCTTCGACAGCCTGAAAATGATTGATCAGTATGTTTTTCTGCGGTAAACCCATAAAAGCACCTCTTTCTTGATTCTCATGAATCACATATTCTCTTTTCCATGTACGTTACGCTTTTCATTATACAAAGTAAATGGGCGGAAAAATCCGCCCATTTAACATTTTTTCACTATTTTAACCTCTCCACTTTTATTCACTCTTTCCCGTGTCAATAATCTTTTGTAAGTTAAATCCATGCCAATCGCTCCCAGTGGAGTGGTAATCAGAATTGCCAGTACTACAACTAACAGCACAAGTCAGATCAGCAAAAATGCGATGAAAAAGCAGTATATAAAATTCTTCTGGTGATTACGGATCAGAGTAAGAAGATTAATGTATACATTTCTTAAATTTAATTATGTGTTTTATTGGAATTCCATAACAACCACTGACCGGGATCGATGGCTTCAAAATACGTTAATTACTGACCTCATCGATTTGTAATTGATACATATCAAATCCATATGTTTGATAAAACTTAATTGCATTGCAATTATCATTTGTTGTTTCCACATACAAAGTTTGCTTTTCTCGTTGTTTTGCGATAGCTTCAATTTTTTCAAGCAAACGTTTTCCAATCCCTTTTCCAGAAACAAAGGAATTTAATGAAACGATATGTATCGCAACCGGATCCTCAAAAAATGTTATAATACCTTCCAAAGTATTATTGCTTAATATTTTTATATGTTCAATCTCCAAAAGGTTTATTTTTTTTGAATCATATATCATAAAAACACTTCCCCAGTTGCTTTCAAAGATCTTCTCCAAAGATTCCATAAAATAACCTCCCTTCAATTAAATGTCTATTGTATCTTATTTTTTATACGCAAACAGGCTTCTGTGTGCATAATCCAATGTCTGGAGAACGGCATTTGAATTAGTCCACGAATATCTTTATTGCACCAATAATCAATCAGCCAATTTGCTTTTTCATCTTCCTTTACCACCTTCAACGATTTCAGGTATTCTTTTCTTTCTATCGAAATTTTCCTTTTTAATTCATCATAAGATAACTGTTCAAGCATTTTTTCTGTGCTTTCCCGCACTTCAAAAATATATGAATATAATTCTTCCAGATTCAGCTGTTTTGAAAAATCTGCAATCTGCTGTTTCACGAGTTCATTTCCTGTTGTAATGATGGGCGAATTGATACGCTTTTGATAATTTCCCACAAAAAATACTTGTTCATCTTCCTTTATCACCGAATGTGCTACGATATCTTCAATACGGAAAATATGCCAGATCGAATAAGCGATCGTCTTACTATGATAGCCATCAGCATTAATGAACGGGATCGAGTTAAAATCTTCTCTGCGTAGTTCCTCTTTTAAAGATACTAAGGTTTGCATTAACTGACTTCGTAAACTGAACAAAGTATCAACCCCCATCTTATATGTATCTTTCTTTTTAATTTGTCCCTGCATTGTTTTATTAAGTTCAGACCATTCTTTATTCATGTTCTATTTACTCCTTTTCTATTATTTTACCAAGATTGAAACAAGAGTAACAAGATTAATTTTTCTATAATTGAAAAGCACTTGGGCAAGGAGTCATAAATAACTCCTTGCCCTTCATTTTGTCTTTCATTCTGAATTATCTCAATTCACTCACTTCTATTGCATAAATTTCCGACCACTCATTCATTTTTAGCAATTCTTCCTTTTTCGCAATTCCCGAATACCCATAAATAAGCATTCCATTCTCTTCGATATACTCTGCTGCCTCTTTGTATATTTCAGAAGTCTCATTCATCATTTTTAAAAATGATTCTTGTTCTCCCATATATCTCAGCATACTTTCAAAATGGGTCTGCATAACCTCTGTATTCTCAATTTTATTCTCCAAAGGCTGCGTTTCTTCGTCATGATTCCATATAATCATCTCTGGATATTCCTTTGTGTCCCATCCCAGATTACATGAACGTAACAATTCGCACTCAATGCCCAGATTTTGAATTCTTCCTCCAGTATATACGGCACACCAGTTAGCATATGAATTCTTTTCCTTTTTAAATTTAACAAATTCATTGTAATCGACCATTTTATCCAATGTTGCATAAAAAACATACTTTACATTTTCTTCTAAGCCTTGAAGAGCTTCTGTGGCCTGTTCTCTGGTTCCACCTGAGAAAAACATCTCTTTGCCCGCTGCCTCTATCTCACGAAGCGATTGTTCTTTCAAATCCTCTAACTGAAACCAGGCAAATACATTATCGTGAGGTGGATTTAGCAAATTCATATCATAAAGATTCAAATTTCCTTTATTCAAGGCACCTGCAATATTCGTAAATTTCCCATTATAGGAAACATTTTGATAAATGTTGATATCATAATTTCCATAACCTTTATCTCGTACTACAACATTATCCCGAACATATCCTGGAATTTTTAATTCTGTATACACCCTGAGATCCAAACTCATTTGATTTGTATTTTCAAATATCTCCTTTCCCGGGTCATAATAAAACAATGAAACAATGTTAGGAAATATATTCTTCTAGAAATTCGTCAACCTCTAATTTAGAAATCTTCTTCAAATATTCCTCATCACAAATTTCCCGCCTGTTTCGTTTATACAAATTGTAAAAAAGATTTCTTGCGACTTTATACAACCATGCCCGCATATTTGTGTGATATTCCGGTAATGCCAGGATTGCTTTTAAGAAAGTTTCTTGTAATAAGTCTTCTGCCAACTCTTTTTGCTGGCACATAGAATACAAATACAAAAACAATTCTTTTCCATACTGATGATATAATTGTTTTATCATTTTTTCTTCCAAGCATCTCACCTCTTTTTCATAACTTAATCCTATGATGTTGGGGTCGAAACTATATAATTAGTTGTGCCCTGTACCTATAGTACCTTGAAAAATTCATATTTTGTAGTATTATGCTGGGATTTCTGGCATATATGCCGGGTATTTCCCTCCTTGTTTTATGCAAGTACCGGATTTTGAGCATAGTTTCCCAGACCCTTCACATAATTGAAGAGCTTTCGGAAATTTAGTGCCGCTATCTTCGAACCGAAAAAGAACTTGCCACGCTGTTTTCCACGAGGCATCTTTTCCAGATGGTAATTCCTGCGGATATTTGACGGTACAGTCTCTACTCCATTACGGAGTCTTGCGTAGTTTTTAAATTCTTCACTGCTCATGTCCCGCTGGATCTTCGCACGTTCATGTGCCGCTTTGGATGTTACTATTTTGGCAACCCGCTTAAAGATCTTCGGTTTACATTGGTCCTGGTACGGGCAGTTGGCACACTGCTCATGCAGAAAGGAAACGGCGCACTGCCTGCTCTGCTTCATATAGGAGCAGCTTTTCGGCGCATAACCTGCCGGACACCGGAGAACTTTTGTTCCTTCTTCGTTGAATTCAAAATCAGCAAGGATATCCGGGGCGAATTTCCCCGTCAGGCTTGTAGTGATCAGTTCTACATTCTTCTCCGATGCGAGCTGCGTGTTTTCTGTCCCG
>NZ_BSBO01000045.1:0-23153 GCF_027924685.1 Sellimonas catena | reverse complement strand
TACGTGTTTTATTTTGCAACTAACATCATAAAGAAAAACTGTATGATTGGGAAGTAGGGATTTTCTCTGCTTCCCTTTTTATTTAGGAAAAATTCCTATTTTTGCCAATAATAATTATACACTAACGAGCCACACAATGGTGCTCTGTTTAAAATTTGCTGCAAAAGCTTTGAAAAATCCTTTGACAATGTAAGGCTCTTCCCGGCGGACCAGTTTCAGCGCGATTGTATTCAAGGCACTTAAGGATGCTCCGATTGTAAACAGAGGAACACAGCTGAAGATAAAGACAACGTTCAGAATCAACATGTCGCAGACTTTGGAAAGAAACTGCATAAAAGGATTTTCCAGACTAAACAAACGACTCATAATAACCTCCTTATTGATCCCGCCATGGGCGGACCGTTAAAACACAGTATAGCGAAAAAACAGGTAAAAATCAACAAAATAGACCAGATACACAAAAAATTCACTTGCCATATTGACGAATATTCATCATAATAATAGAATACAACAACAGGAGGAAACATCATGCTGGACAGAAAGTACGAGCGTCAGATGAGCGGAAAAGAAAAACGGAAATTTGAAGCGGAAAAAATGCGGCAGATGACGCTGAAAGAGAAAATTGAATATTTGTGGATGTACTATAAAATTATTTTTCTGATACCGGTGATTATCGGAGTTGTTATTTATCTGGGAGTCACCATGTATCAGGGAATTACCCGTGAAGTGCTGCTGAATCTGACAATCACGGGCGGAACAGGCACGGAATTGACAGATCTTGAAGAGGATGTCAAAGATCTCCTTGGTACAGGGAGCAGCAAAGAGACGGTGGAGATCAATTCCAACTTAAGCGGATCGGCAGATGATTACAACAGCAATGTTGCCCTGTCCACACTCATTGGTGCGGAATCGGTCGATGTTCTGATCTGCACGGAGGAAGTTTATGAACAGTATAATGATCAGAATGGCTTCGTGAATCTGGAAGAACTGCTTTCGGAGGAAGCACTTGCGGGCGGAAAAGTACAGGGGGATGCGTTAGTCCTTGAGAAGAATGACTACATGACAGAAAAAATGGGGGTTTCCTACGAACCGGCTTATGTCTGTGTCATGGAAAATGCAAAACATAAAGAGAATGCGGTAGCATTCGTTGAAATGCTTCTTGAAAATGTCTCCTGATCCGTTCAGGAGATCCAAAACGGATAAACCGCTTTAAAAAAGCGCTGAAAAGTGGTATAATAAACCTTGCAACTTTTGGATTTGAGGACGTAGAGATGAACAAAAAAGGAACTATTCATTTTAAAGGCCAGTTGAAGTTGTATATGCAATGGCCGGCGATTATGACGATTCTCCTGATTGCCATGAATATCTGGATTTACATGGTTGATCAAAGTGCAGGTTTTCTGATGAGTGCATTCGTCATCGTCTATGCGATTATTGCGTTTATCCTGTATTTTTATAACAGGTCCCTGCTTATGGCAGAGCTTGTGGAGTTTGCCACTCAGTACGGCGGGGTACAGGACATTCTGCTCAGAGAGTTGTCGATTCCATATGCCATCCTGATGGATGATGGAAAGATACTGTGGGGGAACAGCCAGTTTGCCGAAGTGATCGGACCTGGACTAAGACCGGATACCTACTTGAGCAAGTATATTCCGGAACTTAACAGGAGCGTATTCCCAAAAGAGGAAAAGGAGACGGTACGGCTTGAAGTCACCTATATGGGACGGGATTACTCAGTGGATCTGCGGAAGGTTCCGGTATCCGGATTCAGCCAGAAAGAACCGATTCTTGAACTGCCGGAGGGGAAAGAGTATTTTGTTACCCTCTATATGAATGATATTACAGACCTGAATCAGGCTGTCGCTGAGATTGAAGACCAGAAGCTGGTGGCAGGACTGATCTATATTGATAACTATGACGAGGTTATCGAAAGTGTCGAGGAAGTAAGGCAGTCCCTGCTGATTGCGCTGATTGACCGTAAGATCAACCAGTATGTGGCAAGGATGGATGGAATTGTCAAGAAGCTTGAAAAAGACCGCTATTTCATTATTGTAAAAAACTTTTATTTCCACAAAATGGAGGAAGACCATTTTTCCATTCTCGATGATGTAAAAGAAATCAGTGTCGGGAACAAGATTCCGGCGACACTCAGTATCGGTCTTGGCTTCAGCGAAGACACCTATGGACAGAGCTATAACTATGCCCGTGTGGCGATCGATCTTGCGCTTGCAAGAGGCGGGGATCAGGCGGTCATTAAAGACCAGGACGGCATCAAGTACTACGGCGGCAAGCGTGAGCAGATGTCGAAAAACACAAGAGTAAAGGCAAGAGTAAAGGCAGAGGCGCTCAGAGAGTTCATGATTGCCAAGGATCAGGTGCTGATCATGGGACATAAGCTTGGAGATTCAGACTCTTTTGGCGCGGCAATCGGAATTTACAAGGTTGCGGAAAGTCTGGAAAAGAAGGCGCATATTGTAATCAATGAGATTACGGTATCTTTGAGACCGCTTTATAATGAGTTCATGGAAAATGACCACTATCCGGAGGATATGTTTGTCAGTTCCCAGGAAGCGCTGAGGCTTGTGGATGATAATACAATGGTTGTTGTCGTGGACGTAAATAAGCCTCCGATTACGGAGTGTGAAGAGCTTCTTGGAATGGTGAAGACGGTTGCGGTGCTTGATCATCACAGGCAGGGCAGCAAGGTAATTGAGAACGCGGTGCTTTCCTATATCGAGCCGTATGCGTCATCCACATGCGAGATGGTAGCGGAAGTTCTGCAGTATATTTCGGACGATATCAAGCTCGACCCGATCGAGGCAAACTGCATTTACGCAGGGATCATGATTGATACGAACAACTTTACGAACCGGACCGGCGTCCGTACCTTTGAGGCGGCGGCATTCCTGAGAAGAAGCGGCGCGGATATTACACATGTACATAAGATTTTCAGGGATGATCTGGCAGCATACCGGGCAAAGGCAGCGATTATCGGTCAGGCTGAGATCTACAGAGAATGCTTTATTATTGCAAAAGGAGCAGGAGAAGATATTGAGAGTCCGACGATTGTAGGAGCGCAGGCGGCCAACGAGCTTCTGAATATCAGTCAGGTAAAGGCAGCCTTTGTTCTGACAGAATATCACGGAAAAGTTTATGTGAGCGCGCGTTCGATTGATGAGATCAATGTACAGATCATCATGGAGCGGATCGGCGGCGGAGGACATATTAATACTGCCGGCGCTCAGTTTGAAAATACGGATCTGGAGGGCGACATCGAAACGCTCAAACAGGTCATCGATGATATGATTGAAGGAGGAGACATCACAGTATGAAAGTAATTTTACTGGAAGATATCAAGTCACTTGGGAAAAAGGGTGAGATCGTGGAAGTCAGTGACGGCTACGCACGGAATGTCATCCTGAAGAAAAAACAGGGAGTGGAAGCAACAAGCAAGAACTTAAACGACCTGAAACTGAAAAAAGCGAATGATGCCAAGATTGCACAGGAGCAGCTGGAAGCAGCGGAAGCCCTGAAAAAGGAAATCGAGGCAGAAGATAAAAAAGTAGTACTGAAGATGAAAACGGGAGAAGGCGGAAAGACATTTGGCTCCGTATCTTCCAAGGAAATCGCGGCAGCAGTCAAGGAGCAGCTGGGATATGACATTGATAAGAAAAAGATTCAGATGAAAGAGCCGGTGAAGTCACTTGGCATGCACCGGATTCCGGTCAGACTTCATACAAAAGTGACCGCTGAACTGAAAGTATCTGTTCAGGAAGAATAGGCCGATCGCCTGGAGAGCAAGATGACGGGAGGAATTCAAGATGGAAGAGGCTTTGATTAAGAGAGTCCTGCCGCACAGCATCGAGGCGGAGCAGTCTGTTGTGGGAGCGATGCTGATGGACAAAGAAGCGATCATGACGGCGTCCGAGATCATCAGCGGAGAAGATTTTTACCAGACCACCTACGGTGTGGTATTCAATTCCATTGTAGAGCTTTACAATGAAGGGAAGCCGGTAGATCTGATTACGCTTCAGGACAGACTTCGGGAGAAAGACGTGCCCGAAGAAATCCAGAGCCTGGAATTCGTGCGTGAGCTTCTGACATCGGTTTCCACCTCCGCCAATGTCAAATACTATGCGGATATCGTGGCGGAAAAGTCAATGCTCAGAAAGCTGATCCGGCTGACAGAAGGCATTGCCAATACATGCTATCTGGCAAAAGAACCGTTGGAAGGAATTCTGGAGAAGACGGAGAAAGATGTCTTTGAGCTGATTCAGAAGAGAAATACCGGAGATTATGTTCCGATCCGCCAGGTAGTTTTAAATGCCCTCGACAAGATCGAAAAAGCATCCAAGAGTAAAGGAACCGTAACCGGTATTCCGACAGGATTTATTGATCTTGACTATAAGATGTCGGGACTGCAGCCGTCGGATCTGATTCTTGTGGCGGCGAGACCGTCCATGGGAAAGACGGCATTCGTACTGAATATTGCGCAGCATGTTGCGTTTAAAGTGGAGAAGACCGTGGCGATCTTCAGTCTGGAGATGTCAAAGGAACAGCTGGTAAACCGTCTGTTCGCTCTGGAATCCCAGGTTGATTCCCAGTCGCTACGTACCGGAAATCTCAAAGATACGGACTGGGAAAAGCTGATTGAAGGAGCCGGCATCATCGGGCGCTCCAATCTGATCATCGACGATACGCCTGGTATCTCCATTTCCGAGATGCGTTCCAAATGCAGAAAGTATAAGCTGGAACACAATCTGGAACTGATTATCATCGACTATCTTCAGTTGATGAGCGGAAGTGTGGGAGGCCGAAGCGAGTCAAGACAGCAGGAGATTTCCGATATCTCACGTTCACTGAAAGCACTCGCCCGTGAGCTGAATGTTCCGGTGATTGCACTGTCACAGCTGAGCCGTGCGGTGGAACAGAGACCGGACCACAGGCCGATGCTCTCTGACCTCCGGGAATCCGGAGCGATCGAGCAGGATGCCGACGTGGTTATGTTTATCTACCGTGACGACTACTATCATAAAGATACAGACCGGCCGAACATTGCGGAAATCATCATCGCAAAACAGAGAAACGGCCCGATTGGAACCGTGGAGCTGACATGGCTTCCGAATTATACCAAATTTGCAAACTTCCTTCGGAAGGATGAACGATAAAAATGCTGCCACATGTAAGAGCAAACAGAGTTCTTACCGTGTGGCAGCATTTATAGATTCAGGCTTCACCGAGCAGTCTGTGGAAGAAGCGGGACGGAGCGGTCCTGACACTCTCTTTCCGGTAGAGCTGCTGCTGGCGGATCAGCTGATCCAGGTTTCTGTAGCGTTCTTCTTCCTGGCGTTCTTTCGCCTGGAGCAGGAAACTCATATTCTGGGATACCTGTTTTGTGATCGTCTCACTGATCTGTTTTTCGAGGATCGGATTGTTTTCCGCCAGTACAGAGCGCAGGACGGACGCCAGAAGGGATTCCGGTGTCTCTTCCTTTACTCTTTTCTGCAAAGCCTCTTTCGTATGTAAAATATCCGGGATGACTTCCTTTAAATCTCCGATCCGGATACCTTGTTCTAGTAGTTCTTTGATACAGCCAAACAGCCGTATGTCTTCGTCTGTATAGTAACGATGCCCGTTTTCAGTCCGGCCGCACGGAAGAGATAAATTCTTTTCCCAGTAGAGGAGCAGGTGCTCGTCCACGCCCGTGCGCTTGGCAGCTTCTGAAATCATATACTGAACCTCGCCCATACAACAACCCCCTGTTAATTTTTTTATACACTTTTGCTGCACTTCTATCATAACATATTGTGGGGAAGAATTCCGAAAAACTTCTCGACGGATTCGGACAGGAAACCCGGAAGGCATGGCGGATTCCGGCGAAAGGAGGCGGTGGAAAAAGAAACAGGGAAAAAATACCGCCACCCAAAACCAAATGGATGACGGCATTTTCATTCATGCATTCAAAAGTATTAAACAAACTGAAAT
Organism: Sellimonas catena; assembly: GCF_027924685.1. Lineage (NCBI taxonomy): Bacteria > Bacillati > Bacillota > Clostridia > Lachnospirales > Lachnospiraceae > Sellimonas > Sellimonas catena. The sequence continues at coordinate 17,168 of NZ_BSBO01000045.1, read as the reverse complement.
TATTCAGCGGAGATAGCACCTGTCGGGCACTGTGCTGCACAAGCACCACAATCTACGCAAGCAGACGGATCGATTTCATAATGATCTGCTCCCTGAGAAATAGCGCCAACCGGGCATTCTGCTTCGCAAGCTCCACAGCTTACACATTCATCACTAATTACATGTGCCATAGTATGTATCCTCCTTTATTCTAAACATTCCATGTTATATGGTGATTTTATTTTAATACAAAAAAATTCATTATACAAGCAAATTCGTGGTTTTAATTTAGTACAAAAGAAATATTCAGCGGGAGCAGCGAGAAAAATTAAGAAAAACTTTATGCTTTTTCCCTGAAATTGGTGTATAGTGTAGGGTAGTAAATTTCAATTAACAGGAGAAAGAACGATGAAAAAAAAGATCGCAGTCATGGCAGTCATGCTCTGCGCGGCAGTTTCAACGGCAGCCTGTGCAGGGAAGGGTACGTCCGATAAAGATAGCGTGGTACTCGGTCAGGAAGAAGAAGAGTCAGCAGATCAGACAAAACTTAACATGATTCAGCCGCAGGCTTACAGCACGGTAGAAGGTCTGAATCTGGAGAAAGGAAGTTATATCTCCATCATCGGGAAATCTGAAGATTCCGAATATTGGGATGAAGTAAAACGCGGGGCTGAAGATGCTGTGGAGCAACTGAACGAAGCCCTGGGATACAGTGGAAGAGATGAAATCAAGGTAACATATAATGCTCCGGGACATGAAGGAGATGTGGACGAGCAGATTAATATTCTGGATGAGGAGCTGGACCGTTATCCGGTTGCTGTCGGCATTGCAGTGATAGATAAGACTGCATGTGAGGTACAGTTTGACCTGGCTACGGAAAATAATATTCCGGTTGTCGGGATGGATTCTCCAAGTGATTATCCGGGGCTTATGCTTGTTTCCACGAACAATCAGGAGGCAGGTGCTACAGCGGCAGATAAGATGGCGGGGCTGTTAAATGAGCAGGGAGAAGTACTTCTTTTCATTCAGGATAATATTTCCGGTTCTGCCAAGCAAAGAGAGGCAGGAATGATCAGCCAGTTCCAGTCACAGTACCCGAACATTACGGTGTCCGGTATCTATTACATGGACGAGCTGGACAGCATGAAAGAGGGAACCGCTGAGAAACTTGGCAAAGCAGCAGAGGATGTGACAGACGAAGAGTTGATTCAGCAGATTCTGGCGGAGCACCCTAATGCAAAAGGATGCATTGGAGCCAATGAAGAGACGACCAAGATGCTGATTGACGCATGTGAAGCATCAGAGAGTGATGACATCCGGCTGATTGGATTCGATGGAGGAGAGACACTGACAGAGGCGCTCGAGGACGGCAAGGTCGATGGATTGATCGTACAGAATCCATACGGTATGGGCTATGCTACAGTAGTAGCTGCAGCAAGATCGGCGCTTGATATGGCAAATGAGGCAAACGTCGATACCGGCTATGCATGGGTAACACAGGACAATATGGAAGAGACAGCAATCAAAAACATGCTGTACTAATTCTTAAAATATAAAGCGGAAACCGAACAATAAAACGGGCAGATTCCTTTGAAGGAGAAGGGATCCGCCCGTTTTTTTGGTATAAATTTGTGACGAAAACTTATTTTCCGCTATCTGACTTCGGGAGGGAAAAGATAAATTCCGTTCCGACTCCTTCCGTACTGATAACATTGATATTTTCATTATGTGCCTGAATAATCTCGCGGACTATGGAAAGACCAAGGCCGGTTCCTTTTTTGTCTTTTCCGCGGGAAAGATCGCTTTTGTAGAAACGTTCCCAGATCTTACTGAGATCTTCTTTCGGAATACCGATTCCATAATCTTTAACAGAAACAAAAACTTTCTCTCCCCGCTCCGTTGTCTCCACTGTGACTGTAGACTGTGGATTGCTGAATTTGATGGCGTTATCCAGCAGATTGTAAAGTACCTGCTGGATCTTGCTGTGATCAGCATGGACGTAGAGGACCCTGGAAGCAAGCAGGAGTTCGATGGATATTTTCCTGGATGTGCAGGCTCCTTCAAAGGAGGCGGCTACCTGCTTGATCATTTCATGGAGATCAAAGGATTCCTTGTTCAGAAGAAGCTCCTTTGTATCAAATTCATTAAGCGTCAGAAGATCCCGTGTCAGGTCTGTCAGACGTTCCGTTTCAAAGAGAATAATACCCAGATATTTACTCTGAAGCTCCACCGGGATTGTACCATCGGCAATTGCCTCCACATATCCCTTGATGGAAGTCAGAGGGGATCGAAAATCATGCGACACATTGGCAACAAATTTTTTCTGATAATCCTCCATATCTTTGAGATGAGCGGACATATAGTTCAGCGAAGCGGAAAGATATCCGATTTCGTCCTGTGAATTTACCGGGATCTCATAGTCCAGATTCCCTGAGGCGTACTGTTTGGCAGCTTCCGTAATCTTGCGCAGAGGCAGATAAATAATCAGATGAATACCGAGGAAGATTGTAAACGAAAGCAGATAAATGACAGCCAGAGTGATATAAACGGAATGCATGATGCTGTGCTGCTGATCCTCGAAATAGGAGACCGGCTTATGTACGATAAGATATCCTTTTGTGGAAAATCCTTCTGTTACCGGGACAATCATGGTAAGAACTTCTTCTGAATAATATCCATGATAATCGCCGGTCAGATACTGTTCACCTCCGGATTCCGCCGGATCAAAGTCACGGATCTGCTCCGGAACTATGGCGGAGCCGGAGGAGGAAACGGACAATAATACATTTCCCTCTGTATCCGTAAGCCAGAGATCCGCTTCCAGATAGACATTTACTCCGTTCAGCATTGCCCTCGTCGAAGAAGCGGTAGTCTCTTTCGAATAATAATCAGTAAGGTAGTCGGTTGCCAGAATGGTTGCTTCCCGGTACAGCCTGGATGCATCCTCGTCACGGATGGTATCGAGAATAAGCTGTGCTCCAAGTGTGGCAGCTGTGAAAAGGCTTAAAAAACCGAAAATAATATACAATATGATAAATTTCAGGTAGAGATTGCTGTGCATTGTTTATTTTACCTCAAATTTGTATCCGATTCCCCAGACAGTGCTGAGGCCCCACCCGCTGTGATCTTTGATTTTCTCACGGAGACGCTTGATATGGACGTCCACGGTACGGGTATCCCCGATGTATTCATATCCCCAGATCTGATCAAGAAGCTGCTCTCTTGTAAAGACCTGATTCGGGGAAGCGGCAAGAAAATATAAAAGTTCAAGCTCCTTTGGCGGCATATCCACGCGCTGTCCATCGACAACTACGGAGTAGTTGGTAAGATTGATGGAAATTCCCGGATATTCGACACATTTTCCCTTTGACGGGTCCGGACTTTCCGGCTTTGCCGGCTGGTAACGGCGGAGCACAGCCTTGACACGGGCCACAAGCTCCTTGGAATCAAACGGCTTGATGATATAATCATCGGCACCGAGTTCCAGACCGAGTACTTTATCAAAGACCTCCCCTTTGGCTGAAAGCATGATGATCGGTACGTTGGATCTGGAACGGATTTCCCGGCAGACCTGATAACCGTCAATGCCGGGAAGCATCAGGTCGAGAAGGATCAGGTTCGGCTGATAGGAATCAAAAGCCTTCAGCGCCTCCTCTCCGTCATAGACTATGCGGGTATCAAAACATTCCTTTGTCAGATAGAGACTGATCAATTCGGCAATATTTTCATCATCGTCTACGATTAAAATTTTCTGTTTTGTAGTCATAACTTCCTCCCTATTTGAATTCTACAATAGTAACTCCCGCGTCCCCTTCGCCAAAAGCGCCGAGACGGTAGGATTTGACATGTTTCTGTCTCTTTAAATACTGATGGACAGCATTGCGGAGTGCGCCGGTTCCTTTTCCGTGTACGACACGGACCGGACTGATATGTGCCAGATAAGCATCATCCAGATATTTGTCCAGAAGAGCTACCGCTTCGTCTGTCGTCCGGCCGATCAGATTGATCTCCGGGCTCACGCTCAGTGATTTGCCCATCTTCATCTTTCCGGATGAAGTGCGGCGTGTCTGTTTGGAAACATAGGAAACCGGTTCGTCAATGATATCCAGATCAGTGATCGGAACCTTGGACCGGAGAATTCCCATCTGTACTTCTACATTTCCTCTTGAATCCGGAAGAGTATGAACAGTTCCGGTCAGATTCATGCTGAGCACCTTGACGGCGGTGCCAAGTTTAAAGTCGGACGGCTTATAAGCCTTCTTTGGTTTTGCCTTTTCCAGAGAAACGGAAGAAGAGGTCTTTGCCATCTTCTGGCGCAGTTTTTCACGCTCTTTTTCCATCTCGGATGCAGAAATATTTTCCTTTCCGAATTTACGGAAATTACGCATAGTTTCATCCGCATAATCTTTTGCACTCTGAAGGATACGACCGGCCTTTTCATTGGCTTCCCGAATGATCCGGTCTCTCTGGGCATCCAGCTTTTCCTGTTTTTCTTTTGTACGTCTGCGGAGCATTTCCAGTTCCTCTTTGTAAGCCTGAATCTCCGCCTGCTCCTTTTCAATTGTACGGCGGCTGTGTTCCAGATCGCTTAACAGCTCTTCAAAGGACTCTTCCTGATCACTCAGGTGCGTCCGGGCCTCTTCAATAATCTCATCTGAAAGACCGAGCTTCTTTGAGATGGCAAATGCATTACTTTTCCCCGGAATTCCAATGAGCAGATGATATGTCGGGCGGAGGGTCTCCACATCAAACTCACAGCAGGCATTTTCTACACCTTCGGTGGTGAGCGCAAAAACTTTCAGCTCGCTGTAATGTGTAGTGGCCATCGTACGGATTCCCCTCCTGTGGAGACTGGAGAGAATAGCGATGGCAAGTGCAGCACCTTCGGTCGGGTCTGTTCCGGCGCCAAGCTCATCGAAGAGGACGAGAGAATGTTCATCGACCTGTTCGAGGAAAGAAACGATATTCGTCATATGGGAAGAGAAGGTACTGAGACTCTGCTCAATACTCTGTTCATCGCCGATATCGGCGTATACTTCTGTAAAGACGGCAAGTTCGGACCGGTCAAGCGCCGGAATGTGAAGTCCCGCCTGACCCATAAGAGTAAACAGCCCGGTTGTCTTCAAAGAGACGGTCTTTCCGCCGGTATTCGGCCCCGTGACAATCAGAAGATCAAACTCGTCACCGAGACGGATTGTGGTCGGCACCACTCTGGCCTTGTCAAGGAGCGGATGCCGTCCTTCGCGGATATGAATCCGCCCTTCCTGATTGAATACCGGGCGGGAACCGTTTAAATCAACGGCAAAGCTTCCTCTTGCAAAAATGAAATCCAGATTTGTCAGCATTTCGTAATCAACGCGGATCTCATCACTGTGTTCCGCAGCCATAGTGCTTAAGTTTGCCAGAATTACCTGAATTTCCTCCTGCTCTTTTGCATGAAGCTCCATCAGATCATTATTCAGTTTAACAATAGCCATCGGCTCGATGAATAAAGTAGAGCCGGTGGAGGACTGGTCGTGGATCATCCCTTTGACCTGACTGCGGTATTCGGCCTTGACCGGGAGACAGTACCGGTCTCCACGCATGGTTACAATGGCGTCCTGCAGATAATTACGCATGGAACCGTTTACCATACTGTTCAAGGTGGAGTGAATCCTGCCGCCTGATGCCTGAATGCTGCGGCGGATCTTTAAAAGATTACTGCTGGCGTCATCAGCAATTACATCTTCTTCCAGAATACAGCGCCGTATCTCGGAAGCGGCTCTGGATACCGGCTCCAGACGCTGGAAATAAGAATCCAGACAGTCCGGCACCTCATCGACCGTATCATGCCGGCCGTATGCTTTCGCCTGGCCTGCACATTCCAGCAGACGCCCGATGGCAAGAAGCTCGGCGGCACTGAGTGAAGCCCCCAGATCCAGACGCTTTAACGACGCTTCCACCGGGACACATCCTCCGAAGGAGGGCATTCCCTTCTTGACGATCCGGGTAAACGCTGCGGCGGTCTCTTCCTGCATTTGCTCAATCACAGACAAGTCCGTCTGGGGAAGAAGACTGAGGCAGCGCTCTTTTCCGCTTTCCGATGCGGCATGATCTGCGAGGAGCTGTATAATTTTATCATATTCTAATTTACGTAATGTTTTCGTATTCATGAAAATCCCCTGTCTATACATACTTTGTCAAATATCATTTTACCCTATTTGCCTTCTAAAATAAAGGAGAAAAAAAGGTTAAATATTGAACATTGGGAGGTGTTACGGTATACTATAAAAAGGGATTAAAAAGGAGAAATACGATGTCTGCCCAATTTCAAGATGATGATGAGAAGAAGGAAGAAAAAGACTCCTATTCTTTTTTGAAGGAAACGATCAAAAAACCCCCGGTGGATAAGCGGGTGGTGGCATTAAAGATTCTGAGGGTCGCGGGCCTGGGACTGATTTTCGGACTTATGGCGTGTGTTGGGTTTGTTGTGGCCAAACCATGGGTAGATGAGCATATCGGAAATACGAGGACAAATGTGACGATTCCGCAGGATGAGCAGACGGAGGAGGAAGATGAGACTGAATCAGGAGACGGGCAGGCCGCTGTTCCATCACTGACGATTGAAAATTATCAGCAGATGATAGATGAGATGAATCGGATTGCAGATACTGTGGAGAAAAGTGTTGTTGTGATCAAAGGGACTGTACCGGCTTCCGGGGACGGCCAGACAGCCGGCGTAAGCCAGAGCCGTTCCGGAATCATTGTGGCAGACAATGGAGTGGAGCTTTTGATTCTGACAGGAGACAGTATCTTTGAGAGCGGCAAGGCAGTGACGGCTACATTCTACGATGGCAATGAGGTGACTGCTTCTTTGAAACAGCAGGACAGAAATCTCGGAATTGCGGTCTACGCAGTAGAAAAGTCGCGGCTTTCGCAGAACACAGCGATCCAGGCATCAGTCGCGGTGCTTGGAAATTCCAATCTTATATCCACCGGAGATCCGGTGATTGCGCTGGGCGCACCGTTCGGTTCAGAGGGCGGGGTAAGTTTCGGGACTGTCAGCGGAACAGAAAGACAGCAGTATCTCTGTGACGGCCAGTATCAGATGATTGAGACGGATATGGTGCGTGTGGAAGGCGCAAGCGGAGTTCTGGTAGATTTAAGCGGAGAGATTATCGGGCTGATCGATGAGGACGAAGACGGTACGTCAGGAGTCATTACCGCTTTCGCGATTTCCAAATTAAAAGAAGAGATCGAACTCCTTTCAAACGGTATTTCTGCAGCATACCTTGGAATCAATGGAACCGAAGTGTCAGATGCCGTTGCGGACAGTCAGGATATGCCAAAAGGGGTCTATGTAAGTTCTGTCATGCCGGATTCTCCGGCCATGCAGGCAGGCATTCAAAGCGGAGACATTATTACAGCAATCGGAGATACCAAGATCTATACTTTAAAAGGGCTCAAAGAGGAGCTTATGGATTACCGGCCGGGACGTCAGATTACGATCAAAGGACAGCGTAGAGGATCGGAGGAATATGTGGACGTACAGTTTGATGTTACGCTGGCCGGGGCAGAATAATGAATTTAGAAAGAGGAAAAAAATGAGATATATCAAGGAACTGCATGAAGGAGAAACCATTCGTGCCATTTATTTATGCAAATCAAAAAGAAGCGCAGAGACAAGAAACGGGAAACCATATGACAACCTGATTCTGCAGGATAAAACCGGCACACTGGACGGAAAGATCTGGGATCCGAATTCCAACGGGATCGCTGACTATGATGAAAAGGACTTCGTGGAGATTGTCGGAGAGGTTACGACTTATAATAACAATCTGCAGCTCAATATCAAACAGCTCAGGAGAGCACAGGAAGATGAATATATTCTGGCAGACTACATGCCGACCAGTGAACGGGATGTGGAAGAAATGTACAAAGAGCTCCTTGAATTTGCGGAGATGATCAAGAATCCGTATCTGAAACAGGCTGTAGAGTATTATTTTGTGAAAGACGAGGAATTTATCCGGAAGTTTAAAAATCATTCTGCGGCCAAGAGCGTTCATCACGGGTTCTGCGGGGGCCTTCTGGAACATACGTTGAGTATTTTGAATCTCTGCCGCTATTATCTTGCAGCATATGATTTCCTGAGCGGAGATCTCCTGTATGCAGCGGCTATGTATCATGACATCGGAAAGACAAAGGAACTGTCTGCATTTCCGGAAAATGATTACACAGATGACGGGCAGCTTCTTGGACATATTATTATTGGTGTGGAAATGCTGGATGACGCAATCCGTACAATACCGGGATTTCCGCCAAAGCTTGCAAGTGAGTTGAAACACTGCATTCTTGCGCATCACGGAGAACTGGAATATGGTTCTCCGAAAAAGCCTGCACTTGCAGAGGCCATGGCACTCAATCTTGCTGATATGACAGATGCCAAGATGCAGACGATGAAAGAGCTGTTTAAGGATAAAAATACGACAGAGTGGATCGGATATAACAGACTGTTTGAGTCAAACTTAAGAAAATCAAGTTTGTCATAGAGGGAAGTAAGAGAAGCAGAACCGGAGCCCCGGATTAGAAGGACACCGGTTCTGCTTTTTCTTGTATGCATATGGAAAGTCAGGTATAATGGGCGGTAGAAAGCAGATCAATGAATGATCTGCGGTAACAGAACTGTGTATTATGGCACAAAAGGGGAAGAAACGATGAAGAAAAATGATTTTGTGACACTGACAATAGAGGATATTGGCGTAGGAGGAGAAGGAATCGGGAAAGCCGAAGGGATGACTTTCTTTGTGAAGGATGCGGTTGTCGGCGATGTGATCGAGGCAAGAATCACAAAGCTGAAAAAGAATTACGGTTATGCCAGGCTGATGAAAATCCTCAAGCCGTCTGAAAAAAGGAAAGAGGCAAAATGCCCGGTGGCAAGACAGTGCGGGGGATGCCAGGTTCAGGAGATGGCTTACGAGGAACAGCTGAAATTCAAGGAGCGGAAAGTCCGGAATAATCTGGAACGGATCGGTGGATTTGAAAGCACACTGCTTGATGCTGTTATGGAGCCGATCTGTGGAATGGAGGAACCATTTCATTATAGGAATAAAGCACAGTATCCGATCGGAACTGACAGGGACGGGAATCCGGTAGCCGGCTTTTATGCAGGACGGACCCATCAGATTATTCCAAACACGGTTTGTGCACTTGGCAAGGAGATCAACACCGAAGTTCTTAACATTGTCCTTGAATTTATGAAAGAATTTCATATTACCGCCTATGATGAAGGAACGGGGACAGGTCTGTTCCGCCATGTTCTGATCCGGAGTGGATTTAAGACAGGCGAAATCATGGTCTGTCTGATTGTAAACGGAATCCGGATCCCTCATGTGGAGATACTGACAGAACGACTGACAAAGCTTCCGGGAATGACCAGCATTACGATGAACATTAATTGTGAAAATACCAATGTCATTATGGGAAAAGAGATCCGGCTTCTCTGGGGACAGGAGTATATTACAGATTATATCGGAGAAATCAAATATCAGATTTCACCACTTTCTTTCTACCAGGTGAATCCGGTGCAGACAGAAGTTCTTTACGGGCTGGCCTGTGAATACGCAGGACTGACCGGGCAGGAGACCGTATGGGATCTTTACTGTGGAATTGGAACGATTTCGCTTTTCCTTGCCCAAAAAGCAAAACAGGTTTACGGAGTTGAGATTATTCCACAGGCGATTGAAGATGCCAGAAAAAATGCAGAGATCAATGGCATTACAAATGCCGAATTTTACGTTGGAAAAGCAGAAGAAGTGCTGCCGGACTATTATAGAAAGTATGAAGAGTCAAATCCGGGCAGCCGTGCTCATGCGGATGTGATTGTGGTGGACCCGCCGAGAAAAGGATGCGATGAGACGTTGCTTGAGACGATGGTAAACATGGAACCGGACCGGATCGTATATGTGAGCTGTGATTCCGCAACACTGGCAAGGGATCTAAAGTATCTGTGTGAGAACGGGTATGAATTGAAAAAAGTACGGCCGGCGGATATGTTTCCGATGACGGTGCACGTAGAAACTGTCGTGAAATTATGCCGGAAAATCAAGGCGTCCGGAAAATAGTTTCCTGATTAAAAATATGCATTGTGTTCATTCTGGCATTGCTGACATTCGTTTTTACGTTTATCAGATAATGTTTTAAGCATAGAAAAAACCACCCCGGAACTTTGGCTGAGTGATGAGGTGGCAATTCTATGTTAATCCTTGTTATTAGGTCAACCACTTTATGGGCGGTTGTTCCTTTTTCTACTTACTTTTCTACTTACAATATAGCACATTGTGTTTTCATGTTCAAGAAAAAATTGACGGCAGGCATTTGGCATCCCCAAATTGAGCATATAAAATAAATCTCTTTTTGAAATTTTGCCATCCGGTTATTTCCGGATGGCACTTTTCATCCTTCGGCTCAAAACAAGTAAACAGGCTACCAGAAGGATCGGAAAGAATGTGGCGGTCAGCAGTCCTGCTTTCAGATTGCCGCCGGCCAGTTCCGAGAACTTCCCTACTATCGCCGGGCTTACTGTACCGCCAAAATCCCCTGCTAATGCTAAAAATGCGAACATAGCGGTGCCGCCTTGCGGACACTTTTGGGAAGAAAGGCTGATTGTACCAGGCCACATAATACCAACACTGAATCCACAAATGGCACATCCGGCCAGCCCAAGAATCGGGACAGGTGAAAGAGAGGCCAGCAAATAGCATGCCACGCACAATAATCCGCTCAGCAGCATGGTTTTTGTCAGGTTCAGTTTCTCGCTCATTTTGCCGTACAGCATACGGGAAATTCCCATGAAAACGGCGAACAGGCAAGGGCCGGCCAAATCACCAATGGTTTTGGATACACCAAGGGCAGATTCTGTAAATGCAGACGCCCATTGTGCCATCGATGCTTCGGATGCGCCGGAACAAATCATCAGCAGAATCATAATCCATATCAATGGCAGACGGAGCAGTCTGCGAATAGGCAGACTTTCGCCATCTTCCACCAGACGCTCTATCGGACAAGTGAGAAACTGAAAGACATTTACCAACGGTACCAGTGCCCAGAGTAAGGTAAGTATTTTCCAATTTTCAATGCCAAATATCGCAAAAAAGAGCGTGGAACCTAAGATTACGCCCACCGCACCCCAGCAGTAAAAAGAGTGAAGCAAACTCATCACGCCATCCTTATTTTCAAAAGGGCAGGCTTCCACAATCGGGCTCACCAGCACTTCTACAAGGCCGCTGCCGATGGCATAAAATACTACCGCGAGGAGGATTCCCAGAAATGGTACAGGGAGAACTTCCGGGAGAAACGCCATCAACACAAGCCCTACGGCGGAAACGACCTGAGAGATCACCACACAGATACGGTAACCGATTATGTCGGCGAACTTGGTTGCTCCAAGGTCAACCAACAACTGGGTCAGATAAAACACAACCGGGATCAGAGCGATTTTTTCCAATGAGATCCCGTAGGTATGTTGAAAGGTCAAAAACAGAAGCGGTGCAAAGTTGGCGGCGATAGCCTGAGTGACAAATCCCATATAGCAGGCCACCAGTGTCTTTTGATATTTACGATTCCCGGACATATCACTTATCTGCCTCCGTCTGTTTGATCAGGTTTTTGTTTAAACATTGAAATTTCATGATAGCTCTCCTTTCTAGACTCGAATAAACGTATTATATAATCAAATTATTCAAAGATAAAGGCACTATAGTGTCAGGGAAAAGCATTATTTACCCGATCCGTGCGTTTGTCGGTGAATATCCGTACCTTTTGCGAAATTGACGGCTGAAGTAATTTACAGAATGAAACCCGCAGGCAAAACTGATCTCCTGCAACGTCAGTGTGGTTTCGTGCAGTAAACGCTTAGCTGTTTGCAGGCGGTACTTAATAAGCTCTTCCACCGGAGAACACCCCAGGTAGGACTGGAAACACCGGCCGGCTTCGCTTCGGCTGATATGGGCGGCACCGGCGATATCTGCCAGGGTAATCCTTTGGGCGTAATTTTCATAAATATAAGACAGCATTTTCTGGAGGCGTATCTGGGTGTTCAGTTGTACCCGTGATGCGTTGGATTTTGGCAGGGAATCAAAATTGCGAAAGATGGTTTCCAATATACAACAGATGCTGCGCTGGACCGTCATTTCGTAACAATCGGGCTGTTCCTGCATGGCGAAATACGTGGTGCGAATCCACTGGCGGACCTCATCCCACAGGTCGTTGTCGTGCCGGAACACAACAAAGGGAAGAGAGTTACAAGCCAGAATCGGCCGGATGTATTTCCGGTAAATGGTGCTGGTCTCAGGGGCAACCACTGTGCCGGAAAAAACGATGTTTGGAAAGCGATCCGGCTTCACACCTGACAATTGTCGAATTCCGTGGAGCATATTCTGGTTGATGAAAATACTGTCCCCCGGTTCCAGAATCGTATGGGTTTGCCCCACCTGAAAGTCGAGAACACTGCTTTGTGATGTGGCAATCTCAAAGTAGGGATGCCAGTGCACAGGTCCCGCACGGTTTGGCAAATCGGCAAGTTCATCGCAATAAAATGTAATGGGGAAAGTTGAACTGTCATGTGGTATCTGTTCTTGTAATTGATGGTCAAGTATGATTGGCATATTGTAGTCCTTTACTCATAGATAAGTATCGTTTTCCGGAAACTCAGCAATGGCTTTCGTCATCAGTATCCGTTTTACATCTATTATACCTTGTACAATCAAAGCGGGCAAATGTTTTCCGCCGGTCCAATGAAAAGTGCGCATTGTGACCGGTCGCTTTACGTGGTAGTATATGGAAAGGAATAATCGGAGAAATCTGTATTTTTTCTATAAATCATAACTATCGCTTGACTGTAAAGTCCCTTTACCCCTTATAATTAAATATCATATCAGGGGAGGATTATGCCGATGACGATCAAAGAAGTGGAAGAACTGTCCAATATGACGCGGGCGAATATCCGGTTTTATGAAAAAGAAGGACTCATCACGCCGCAGAGGGATTCAAATGGTTACCGTAATTATACGGAACAGGATGTGGATATATTGAAACGGATCCGGCTGCTTCGGACGGTTCATCTCGGCCTGGAAGAGATCCGGTCCTTAAGTGAGAAAGAAAGTGAGCTGACAGATGTTCTTCTTATACATTTAAGGACATTGAAAAAAGAACAGAAGGATCTGGAACAGTCAAAAGCGATCTGCGAGCAGATGTGCAAAGATCGGGCAGCTTATGAAAGTTTTGATGCGGAGCATTATTTTAATTTTCTGAACAAGGCGCCTTCAGAAATTCCGGCGGAGTTAGAAGCAGACTCACTTCCAAAGGTAACAGCGCCCTGGAAACGGTATTTTGCCAGACTGATTGATGAAGCAATCTATCTGATTTTCTGGAATCTGATTCTGGCGCTTGGTTTTCATATGAATATCAGACAAACAGGATGGGCATTTGCAGTCATAGGGATCATAATGCAGTCTGTTTTGCTTCTTATGGCAGAGCCTGTCATGCTTTCAAGATTTGGTACGACACCCGGGAAATTTCTGTTTGGTTTTCGAGTGTCGGCAGAAAGCGGTGCACGGCTTACATGGAGAGAGGCTTATGACAGAACCGGGATCGTATTAAAAAGAGGACTGGGATTTTATATCCCGGTTTATGGGCTCATACGAGAATACTCTTCTTACAGGGATTGTAAAAAAGGAGAGATTCTTGAGTGGGAAGAAGACAATATTCTCACGTTGGATGAACGGCATATGAGGTGGAAAGTGATAGCGGCAGTTCTGGTACTGGGTGTACTTGATGTCCTGAATTATTTTGTGTGGCAGGCAGGTGCACTGCCGCAGAACAGAGGAAATATCACGGCAGCACAGTATGCCGAGAATTTTAACGATATGCAGAAATTTTATCAGATTGACCATCAGCTGAATCTTCCGGAGTTTTTACCCCCGCTTGGCGATTCCAGGAAGCTGCTGAATCAGGACGGTGATTGGGAAAAGATGTCCGGAAAACCGTATATCGTTGGCACAGGAGTGGATTATCCGGAGCTTCCCGAACTTCAATTTACGGAAAAGGACGGTGCTTTGACAGAAATTTCATTTTCTTCCGAATATAAAGATGAGAACGTGGAAATTCCGGTGTATGGAGATCTGATGGCGCTGGCATCGCTTTCCTATATTTGTGCGCAGGAAGAGTACAACCTGTTGCTTTCTCCGCCTTCGCGCCTTTACAACCGGGTGAAAGAATATGGGGATCAATGCAGTGATTTTATGATTAATGAGGCGGGGGTTAAAGTGCAGGCATCGTTTGATTACAGCGGATATGAAATTCGGCAGGCGCAGTATGGAAGCAGCGATGTACTTGTGCCGGTGTATGGAGAGGATGTGTATTTTCATGTGGATTTCCGCATCTGGCAGGAGTAAAACAGCTTGACTTTTTTCGCTGCGAAAAGCATAATGAAATCAGTGCAAAGTAAACGGAGGGAAACCGGGTCCAGGAGGCCCGGTTTCTTTGGCGGAGGTGGATAAAATTGACGACAAAAGAAAGTATTCTTGCTCTGTTTGAAGAGCAGAGGGGAGTTTATTTTTCAGGCGAAGAGATTGCAGCCAGGCTTGCGGTTTCACGGGCGGCAGTATGGAAGGCGGTGAACGGCCTTCGAAAAGAAGGTTACGAAATTGACGCAGTCTCAAACAAGGGCTACCGTCTTGCGGCCGATACGGATATTTTATCTACACAGGGAATTGAAAAATATCAGGATCCTGTCTGCCGGACATTGAACTTATGCGTTCTGCCGGAGGCAGAATCTACCAATACGCTTCTCAGGGAAAAGGCAAATGCAGGAGCGCCGGAAGGGACTGTAATCCTTGCCAACACCCAGACAAAAGGACGGGGGAGGAGGGGCCGGAGTTTCTATTCTCCGGCAGACACCGGTCTCTATCTGAGTATCCTGTTAAGGCCGGATGGAATGACACCGGATCAGGCGGTGAAGATCACGACAATGGCTGCTGTCGCTGTATGCGAAGCGGTAGAGGAGATTTCCGGAAAAGAGACCTGGATCAAGTGGGTCAATGATATTTATCAGGAAGGACGGAAGATCAGCGGAATTCTTACAGAGGCTTCAGTCAGTATGGAAAATGGAAGTGTAGAATCGGTGATTCTGGGAATCGGAATCAATGTTTACCCGCCGGAGAGTGGATTCCCGGAAGATATCAGAGAAACTGCAGGATCCGTTTTTGACGGGAAGCAAAATGATGGAAAGAACCGGCTGGCCGCCGGAGTTCTGAATTATTTTTTTAAAGAATATGAGAGGATAGATCGTACTGATTATGTGGAAAAATACCGTGCAAAAAGTTTTGTAGTGGGGAAAGAGATCACAATATTGTCTCCGTCCGGCAACAGACAGGCAACGGCACTGGATGTGGATCAGGACTGCCACCTGATTGTGCGGTATGAAAATGGACAGACAGAACGGCTGTCCTCCGGGGAGATCAGTATCCGGCTTTCATAAACTGCTGCCGGAGCTGTGGGCATCAAATGAAAAGGCCGGGCAGGATGTGTCCGGCCTTCAGACGGTCAATCAGTACCATCCAAATAGTGAAGAGTTCCCGTTCAGCCTGCTGATAGCAGAGAGCTCGGACGGAGTCAGTGCAAAATCCAGTACAGCCAGATTTTCTGCCATTCGCTCCCGGTGAACGGACTTCGGAATCACGGCAATGCCATTCTGGATCAGATAACGAAGGGCAATCTGTCCGGATGTCTTGCCGTGCCTTGCGCCGATTTCCTTCAGAACAGGTTCCGCAAAAATGTTTTTCCGGCCTTCTGTAAACGAGGCCCATGACTGCATTTGTGTCCCATAGCTGTTCAGAAGATTTTTTAATTCCAGCTGCGGAAAGTATACATGAGATTCTACCTGATTTACCGCAGGAATGATTTCACAGGACCGGACAAACTCTTTGTATTTTTCAGCATCAAAGTTAGAAATCCCGATGGCACGGACTTTTCCGTCCCGCAAAGCTTCTTTGAAGGCTTCATACATTTCCGGAGCGCTTTTATAGGGCTCGTGGATTAAGAGAAGATCGATATAATCGGTCTGCAGCTCATTCAGAGACTGTTCAATCCCCGATTTTGCTTTTTGATAGGTCGTCCTGGGACGGTAAATTTTGGTTGTGAGAAAGAGTTCTTCTCTGGGAATTCCACTTTCTTTGACAGCACATCCGACAATATACTCATTTTCATACATCTGGGCTGTATCGATCAGCCGGTAACCAAGATCCAGTGCAGTCAGGATGCTCTGTTTTCCCGCTTCCCCGCGGATATCCCAGGTGCCAAAGCCGATCATGGGCATCCGAACGTTATTATTTAAGGTCATATCATTCAAAATCGATCCCCCGCTTTCTGAATTGTTTTCTGCATTTATTATACAGAAAGCGGAGGAGTCTGTAAAATATCCAATACTTATATCATGATATGCAAAATGGGAATATCACCACGAATTTATATAAGCCTCTAGCGAATAGATTTCCCAAGCTCGTAAGCCTGCCCAAGTTCCGGTTTGCCATAGAAAACAAGTACGCACATGAAAGTGCGATACTTACATTACAGTATAATACTTACCAAAAGGAGAGCGTAAAATGGGAAAGCGATGCATATCAAACGAATGTCTCAGCACGACCGGTTTCAGCTATACGTTATCTTTGATTAACGGAAAATATAAGATGACAATTCTTTATACTTTGATGGAGTTTGGTGTGGTTCGGTTTAATGAAATGAAAAAATATATTGGAGGAATCTCCTATAAGACACTCAGCTCCACACTGAAGGAACTGGAAGCGGATCAGCTTGTCCACAGGGAGGAGTACCCGCAGATTCCGCCGAAGGTGGAGTACAGCCTGACAGAGCGGGGCAAGTCGTTGATTCCGATTCTGGATGGGATGTGTGAGTGGGGAGACCAAAATCGTTTATAAGGAAACGGCCGGGCCGGTCAGAGTCATTCTAAAGAAAATGTTCATCATGCTAAAATGTAGGTAATTGCGAAACTCCTTCGTAAACTTGAAGCAAAACAAGGAAAATTCGTACAGGGAAGGAGTTTTGGAATGAAAAGTGGATAACCGGATATTTTAGGCGCACTTTAATAAGCTATCTGCTTTATGAAAGTGGTAAGTCCTATGCTATGAGTGGCTTTA
>NZ_BSBO01000044.1:0-25897 GCF_027924685.1 Sellimonas catena | reverse complement strand
TATACCACAAAACGTTACAAAACGCTAGTAAAATATGACAAATTTAAAAAATAAAAAAAGCTTGTAAGCCGCCATACAAAAGGATTTCAAGCTATAAGCGAACATATGTTACTGCAAAACTGTGGCGCCTGCACAAAATTGTTTTGTGCAGGCGCTTTTCTATGATAATGCAAAAATATTGTGAAAAAAAATAATCAATTCTTCATATTGTTTTTATGGCATTTACAGTTTCAGGGCGTATAATGGAGACATGAAAAACTGACAGAATGACAAAAGATGAGACGAAAGGAAGAGACAGCATGCTAGAACGACTTGCCGGAATACTGAGAAGAAGGCGGGAGGAAGAAGAGGAATACGAACCGGAGAGACTTCCGATCCGCAGATGTATGCCGGATTATCATATGGGACTCTATGAGGAGGAGATTATCGAACGTGAGGAAGCGGGATGGACGAACGATCCGGTGGATCCGCCCTCTAAGACAACGCGGGATATTATTCATGATAATGTATTTACTTATTTCAACCTGATTTTTGCGATTCTCGGGCTGCTTCTGATTATGGTGGGAGCCTTCCGGGATTTGACATTTCTTCCGGTAATTATTTTGAATACCATGATTGGTATCATTCAGGAGATCCGGGCGAAGAATGTGCTGGATAAGATGACGATGCTTCATGCGCCGAAAGCCACGGTAGTACGCAACGGGCGGAAACGGGTGATTGCGGTGGAGGATCTTGTTATTGATGATATCGTGATTTTCAAGGCGGGTAATCAGATCTGTGCGGATGCGATTGTAGAGCACGGGGAAGTGCAGGTCAATGAGTCGCTTCTGACAGGTGAGGCGGATGAGATCACGAAAAAGAAAGGCGATATTCTGATGTCGGGAAGCTTCATCGTTTCAGGAGAATGCCATGCCCGGCTTGAAAAGGTGGGGGCGGATTCCTATATTTCCAGACTGACGCTGGAAGCAAAGGCCATGAAGGACGGTGAACAGTCGGAGATGATCCGCTCTCTGGACAAACTGGTCAAGTGCGTTGGTATTGCCATCATTCCGATCGGGCTGATACTGTTCATTCAGAGCTTCTTTTTAAATGAGGAAAGTTTCCGTTCAAGTGTCACTGCCATGGTAGCGGCTGTCATCGGAATGGTCCCGGAAGGTCTTTATCTGCTTGCAAGTGTGGCTCTTGCGGTAAGCGCAGTGCGTCTTGCCAAGCGGAAAGTACTTCTGCATGACATGAAGAGTATCGAGACTCTGGCCAGAGTCAATGTGCTCTGTGTGGACAAGACAGGTACCATTACGGAGAATACAATGAAAGTTCAGGGGTTTCGGGCCACGAGACATTATGACAAGGAGACAATGCCTCCGCTCAAAGGGATCATCGGTGATTTTGCACAGTCCATGAGCAAGGACAATATTACGATGGAAGCAGTGCAGACCTATTTTCAGAAACGTACCGGAAGACGGGCACAGAAGATCACATCCTTTTCTTCGGAATTTAAATACAGCAGTGCAACGTTTGAGGACGGATCCTATGTGCTTGGGGCTCCGGAGTTTGTCCTCCGGGAGGATTATCCGGAGTATGAGGAAGAGATCCGGGAAGAGGCCGCAAAGGGATACCGTGTGCTTGTATTCGGGAGCTGTGACGAAACTCCGGACGGCAGAGAGCTGAAGGGAAAGGTGACGCCGCTTGCCTATATCATGCTTGCGAACCCGATCCGGAAAGAGGCGCCAAAGACATTTGCCTACTTTGAAGAACAGGGAGTGGAGGTCAAGGTGATTTCAGGAGATAATCCGCTGACGGTATCCGAGGTGGCGAAAAAGGCGGGCATTACGGGAGCGGAGAACTACGTGGATGCTGCGACCCTGACTACAGAAGAGGAGATCAGGCAGGCGGTTCTGAAATATACAGTTTTCGGGCGTGTGACACCTGCTCAGAAGAGACAGTTCGTGAAGGCTCTTAAAGGAGCGGGACGTACGGTAGCGATGACCGGAGACGGTGTCAATGATGTACTGGCGCTGAAAGATGCAGACTGCAGCATTGCCATGGCATCCGGAAGCGATGCGGCGGCGCAGGCTTCCCAGCTTGTGCTTCTGGAATCGGATTTTTCCTGTATGCCAAGCGTCGTGCTGGAAGGACGGCGGGTCGTCAACAATATTCAAAGATCCGCAAGTCTTTTCCTTGTGAAGAATATTTTCTCTTTCCTGCTTTCCATCTTCTCGGCGGTTTTTATGATTACCTATCCGCTGGAGCCGTCGCAGGTATCTCTGATCAGTATGTTTACAATCGGTGTTCCGGCCTTCTTCCTGGCGCTGGAGCCGAATAAGAATATTATCAAGGGACACTTCCTGACAAACGTATTTCTGAAGGCTCTTCCGGCGGCATTGACAGATGTGCTGGCGGTCGGGGCGCTTGTAGTTTTTGGAGCTACGTTCAGTGTAAGTCCTACGGACATTTCGACGGCTGCGACGATGCTGCTTGCGATCGTTGGATTTATGATCCTTTACCGGATCAGCCAGCCGATGAACAGGATCCGTGTGGCTGTGCTGGCCGGATGTATCTGTGCCCTGCTGTTCTGCAGTACGGTGCTGAATCAGCTGTTTGCCATTACCGATATGTCTGCGGAATGTGTTATGCTTTTTGTAGTATTTTCCATTGCGACAGAACCGGTGCTGCGGTATCTGACTGTTCTTGTCGGCAGTGCAAAGTCATTTTATGATAAAGTGAAAGGGAAAATTTTTATCGGGAAAAAAGCGGGGGAAGAAGCATAGACAAATCAAAAAGAAGCTGAGAAAGGGAGGGGATACCTGTGAGAATTCAAGGTTTACAGAAGCTGACGCTTCTTGACTATCCCGGCAGAACCGCGTGTACGATCTTTCTGGGCGGATGCAATTTCCGGTGCCCGTTCTGCCACAATGCGGCTCTCGTGACCGGAGTAGACGAGCAGGAAGATATTCCTGAGGAGACGATTTTCAGTTTCCTGAAAAAGAGAAGGGGCATTCTGGACGGAGTATGTATCAGCGGAGGAGAGCCCCTGATACAGCCGAGGCTGGATGAGTTTCTGAAAAAAGTACGGGATATGGGATATCTGATTAAGCTTGATACAAATGGAAGCTTTCCGGAACGGCTGGAACGGTTTGCGGAAGAAGGGCTGATTGACCAGGTGGCGATGGATCTGAAGAATTCCAAAGAAAAGTATGCCATGACTGTCGGAGTTCCTTCGCTGGATCTCCGCCCGATTGAAGAAAGTGTGGAGTTTCTGATGGAAGGGCACGTACCTTATGCGTTCCGGACAACGGTCGTAAGAGAGTTTCATCAGAAATCGGATTTTGAACAAATGGGGCTTTGGATCCGCGGGGCAGACAAGTACTATTTGCAGCAGTTTGAAAATTCGGGCGGACTGATTCAGGACGGACTGCACGCGTATGATCCTCCTGTGTTGGAACAGGCTCTTGAAATTATGAAAAGATATGTAAATGACGCGGAAATCCGCGGGATATAGCAAAACACATGAAGAACAACATCTAGTGTTTGTTTAGCATTAAACTACTAAAAACAACTAGATGTTGTTTCTGTATATTGACGTCAAAAAGAGAAGGGTGATATAATGAGGACATCGACACGAACAGGAAAGGAAGTATGACAGATGTATCAGGTAGTAAAGAGGGATGGACAGATTGCCGAATTTGACATCCATAAAATAGGATCCGCGATTCAGAAAGCGTTTGAAGCAGCGGGAAAGAATTTTCATCCGAGCATCATTGATATGCTTGCGTTAAAAGTGACGGCAAATTTTGAGCCTAAGATTGCGGACGGAAAGATCAAAGTGGAAGAAATTCAGGACAGCGTCGAAGAGGTGCTCAGCCAGGCCGGATATGCCGATGTGGCAAAGGGATATATTCTTTACAGAAAGCAGAGGGAGAAGATCCGCAACCTGAAATCCGCGACATTAAATTATAAAGAACTGGTGAACAATTATCTGCAGGTCAATGACTGGAGAGTCAAGGAGAATTCTACCGTGACCTATTCCGTAGGCGGACTGATCCTCAGCAATTCCGGTGCCATCACGGCAAACTACTGGCTGTCCGAGGTGTACGACCAGGAGATTGCCCAGGCACACAGAAATACGGATATCCATCTGCATGACCTTTCCATGCTGACCGGGTACTGTGCAGGATGGTCGCTGCGCCAGCTGATCCAGGAGGGACTTGGCGGAATCACCGGGAAGATTACATCCGCGCCGGCCAAACATCTGAGTGTACTGTGCAACCAGATGGTTAATTTCCTTGGCATCATGCAGAATGAATGGGCGGGGGCACAGGCTTTTTCCTCTTTTGATACGTATCTGTCACCTTTTGTACGGACAGATCATTTGACCTATACTGAAGTGAAAAAGTGCATTGAGTCCTTCGTATACGGGGTCAATACACCGTCCCGCTGGGGTACGCAGGCGCCGTTTACGAATATTACACTGGACTGGACCGTGCCGGATGACCTGAAAGACAAGCCGGCGATTGTAGGTGGAAAAGAGATGGATTTCACCTACGGTGACTGTAAAAAAGAGATGGATATGGTAAATAAGGCATTCATTGAAGTTATGATTGAAGGAGATGCCCAGGGCAGAGGATTCCAGTATCCGATTCCGACCTATTCCATTACAAAGGATTTCGACTGGTCTGATACAGAGAACAACCGTCTGCTTTTTGAGATGACATCAAAATATGGAACACCGTACTTTTCCAATTACATTAACAGCGACATGGAGCCGAGCGATGTCCGCAGCATGTGCTGCCGGCTGAGACTGGATTTGAGAGAGCTTCGGAAGAAAGCGGGAGGATTTTTCGGAAGCGGCGAAAGCACAGGATCCATCGGCGTTGTGACGATCAATCTTCCGAGGATGGCTTATCTGTCAAAGGATGAGGATGATTTCTTCCGGAGGCTGGCCCATATGATGGATATTGCGGCAAGATCCCTTCATATTAAGAGACAGGTTATTTCCAAACTGCTGGATGAAGGACTCTATCCGTATACGAAACGGTATCTCGGAGGCTTCGGAAATCATTTTTCCACTATCGGATTGATCGGAATGAATGAGGCAGGACTGAACGCAAACTGGCTTAGAAAGGATATTACTCACAAAGAGACACAGGAGTTTGCGGTCAAGGTACTCAATTTTATGAGAAACCGTCTCTCCGATTATCAGGAAGAATACGAGGAACTTTTCAATCTGGAGGCAACTCCGGCAGAGTCCACCACCTACCGGTTTGCAAAACATGATAAGGAGCAGTTCCCGGATATTATCACAGCAGCGGAAGGGAACGGTACTCCATACTATACGAACAGTTCCCATCTTCCGGTTGGATTTTCCGATGATATTTTTGACGCGCTGGATATTCAGGATGAGCTTCAGACGCTCTATACATCGGGAACCGTATTCCACGCATTCCTGGGAGAGAAGCTTCCGGGCTGGAAGGAATCGGCACTTCTTGTACGGAAGATTGCCGAGAATTATAAGCTTCCATACTATACGATTTCTCCGACCTACTCCATCTGCCAGGATCACGGCTATATTGACGGCGAACAGTATACCTGCCCGCACTGCGGAAAGAAGACGGAGGTTTACAGCCGGATCACCGGATATTACCGTCCGGTACAGAACTGGAACGATGGAAAGATTCAGGAGTTTAAAGACCGGAAAGAATATGATATCGAACATTCTGTAATGAAGAAAAAGAAGACAGAACCGATTACGAAATAAAAATCAGACAGAAAGGCTGGCATGCTTACTTACAAGGTGTGTCAGCTTTTTTCTGTGTCGTTTCTTGCAAAACTGTAAGACTGGAAGGGAAAGTGTAAGATGATTCGATGGAAGGGAAGAACTGAACTTTATATAATAGAGGCAGAAGAAGGAGGAAGAACAAATGGCAGCCATGAAAAAAGGAATGGCAGCGGCACTTGTAACGGCAGAAGTACTGTTCCTTCTGCTGCTCTCTGTGCTGGCTGCCATTTTGAATCTGTTTATTTTTTTAAAGCACTGCTTTTTCCGATCAAAAAATGATCGTTTCGCAGAATCTCGTAGGCCTTTTCGTAATTGTTGGAACGCATGTAGCGGATCATCTTTTTAAGATTTTCATTTGCCTTGTTGATGTGGAGTCCGTTCCGTACGGAATAAAGGCCCATCCGGATGACTTCATTCAGATAGTTTTCATAGATCCTGTTGATCCGTTCATTTTCAAATACACTGACAATCTCCATGTGCATCTGTGTATCGGCAAGCTCCCACTGATAGATGTCGCCGGCGCAAGCACACATACGGACAACGCGCTCTTCAATCCGGTAGGAAAACTCTTCAGCTTTACCGGACTGGAAGATTTCTTTAAACGCGGCACCTTCCAGAAGTTCCCGAAGCTGATAGATTTCCCGGATATCCCTGTCGGTAATTTCTTTTACAGTAATGGATTTATAATAGTCCCGGACAATCAGTCCCTCGGAATGCAAGGATTTGAGTGCGGTACGGATAGGGTTACGGCTCATATGAAGATCATCTGCGAGCATGGTCTCCGTAAGCTGCATGCCCGGAGGGTAGGTAAGATTCAGAATCCGCTCTTTGATCGTATGATATGCCTGATCGGCCAGAGAAATTTTGTCAGCCATGCGGACCACTCCTTTAATGTATACTAATAATATTATTGTATACAATTTATAACGAAAATTCAAGGGAAAATGATATAAAAAATAGTAGATTATTTTTCGAAGAATGATTGACAAGTACGTGGAAGAGTGATATTTTATAGATAGAAATTGTATACAACTGATTTAGATGTATACAAAACTGATTATAGCGGAAAAGGAGTGTAATACACATGAAGTTAGGATTTATCGGATGTGGAAATATGGCGGGCGCCATCATGGGAGGTATTATTAAAAAGGAAGTATTCAAACCGGAAGAGATTATCGGTTCTGACGTATTTGTACCGACCAGAGAAAAAGCAAGAGATACTTACGGGATTCAGATTACAGACAGTAATCTGGAAGTAGTTGAAAAGTCCGAAGTGATTGTTCTCGCTGTAAAACCGCAGTTCTATGAGTCTGTAATTACAGAGATCAAAGACAAAATAACAGAAGATAAGATTATCATCACTATTGCACCGGGTAAAACTCTTGCATGGCTGGAAGAGAAATTCGGAAAGAAAGTCAAGATCGTAAGAACCATGCCTAACACACCTGCTATGGTCATGGAGGGGATGACAGCAGCATCACCGAACTCTTATCTGTCAGAAGAAGAAGTGAAGTATGCATGCCACATTCTGGAAAGTTTCGGAAAAGTAGAAGTGATTCCGGAGAGACTGATGGACGCAGTTGTAGGAGTAAGCGGAAGCTCACCGGCATATGTTTTCATTCTGATCGAAGCAATGGCAGACGCAGCTGTTTCAGACGGAATGCCAAGAGCTCAGGCTTATAAATTCGCAGCCCAGGCAGTTATGGGAAGCGCCAAGATGGTACTTGAGACAGGAAAACATCCGGGAGAATTAAAAGACATGGTATGTTCTCCGGCAGGTACAACTATCGAGGCTGTCAGAGTTCTGGAAGGCACAGGATTCAGAAGCTCCGTGATCGAAGCAATGAAAGCCTGCACAGATATTGCAAAGGGAATGTAAAACAGGTATACTGTAAAAGTACAGGATTAAGGCAGCTCAGTTGTCAAAGTACAGCTGAGCTGTTTTTGTTCTATCGGAAAGTTCTGCCGGCTTTCCGGCGGGAAAACAAAAGCGCGTAAGTCGCGCAGATACAATACAGAAGGAAGGAGCACAGCGGCAACGATGGAAAAGAAAAAGAAGAGTGTAAAAGACAGAATTGTGTCGGCAGCCTGGGAACTGTTTTATGAGAAGGGATACGACACGACGACCGTAGATGACATTATCAGACTGTCTGATACATCCAAGGGATCGTTTTACTATTATTTTGACGGGAAAGATGCCCTCTTAAATACATTGTCAACGGTGCTGGATGATCTGTATCTGTCTTTGAAAGAAGAGATGGATCCCTACATGGACAGCTTTGAGAAACTGATGTTTTTAAATTACCGGGCTCATACGTTCATGGAAAAGACCATTAAAGTTGATCTGCTTGCATCTCTGTATTCTACGCAGCTGATTTCCAAAGGAGAGAGAAGCCTTCTTGATCAGAACAGAGAATACTATAAGCTGATTGCGTCCGTCATCGAGGAAGGACAGAAGCGGGGGGAAATCAACAGAAGAAAAAGCATTGCGGAGGTTGTGAAGTATTACTCCCTCTGCGAGCGGGCACTTGTCACAGACTGGTGTCTGAACAAGGGAAGCTATTCTCTTGGGGAATACAGTAAGGAATATATGCCGATTATGATGGAAAGCTTCAGAGGAAAACAGTTATCATGAATCATATGGAAAAGAGAGAGGCGATGCGCGGTACGTGCATTGCCGTGATTGGGGGAATTTTCTGGGGACTGGCAGGAGTGTTCGGGCAGTATCTGTTTACATACAAGGGCCTGAATGCACGCTGGCTGGTCAGTGTCCGGCTTGTACTGGCCGGGCTTCTTCTGCTTGCGACGGTGCTTGTGAAGCAGAAAGGTGATATGTGGAGAATATGGAAGAGGAAAAAGGATGTGTTCTGGCTCATGCTGTTTGCGATTTTCGGGATGGCAGGATGCCAGCTGACCTACTATTCTGCCGTAGAAATGTCAAATGCCGGGACTGCGACCGTACTGCAATACACAGCTCCGGCCATTATTATGCTTTATACTGCCCTGCGGGCAAAGAAGATGCCGGGAATTCTGGAAATCGGAGCACTGGTCCTGGCGCTGTTCGGAACATTTGTCCTGGCAACCCACGGGAATATTCATTCTCTGGCCATTTCCAGGGAGGCGCTGGTCTGGGGGCTGACTTCGGCGGTGATGATGGCGGTCTACAATCTGCTGCCGCTGAAACTGATGAAAGAGTACGGGACATTCTGTGTTATCGGCTGGGGCATGCTGCTTGGAGGAATTCTTATGTGCTTGTTTACGAGACCGTGGCATGTGATCGGGACATGGGATCTTCAGGCGGTAGGAGCCATGGCGGTTGTCGTGGTGGTAGGTACCGTGCTGTCGTTCTCGTTTTATATGGAAGGAGTCCGGATGATCGGAGCATCCAGAGCAAGTCTCTTTGCATCGGTAGAACCGGTGACAGCAACGGCAGCGACCGTACTGATGATGCACGCCACATTTACGCTTTCGGACTTTTTCGGAATTCTCTGCATTATGGCGGCAGTACTGATTCTGTCGATACGGAAATAGAACAAAACGATCCCGTGATGATCGAAGACTTTGAAGGTCTTGGTTTTCACGGGATCGTTTTATTTATGAGGTTCAGGTTTCGGTGACGGTTCCCCGGTTATATGAGGGGAAGCCGTCTGCGAAGCTGCGGCCCAAGAAGAAGAGCCAGAATGATTTTCAGAGCATCTCCCGGAAGATATGGGATGACACCGGCAAACAGCCCCTGCACAAAAGTCAGATTCATCTGTTGAGAAAGCCAGATGGTTCCAAAGAGATAGGTGACCAGGCTTCCGAGAATCAGACCCGTAAGAGCAAAGACAATTCCGCGGCGTCCTTCTCCTTTTTGCAGAAAAACTCCGCCGATCAGGATCAGAAAGAGAAATCCGATCAGATATCCTCCGGTCGGTCCGGCAAGCTTACCGATGCCTCCGGAAAATCCGGAAAAAACCGGGAGACCGCAAAGGCCCAGCAGCATATATACGATGTAGCTTACAAACAGCTGGCGCCATGGCAGGATAAACAGACCGATATAAAGGACCAGATTGGTCAGTGTGACTGGCACAGGACTTACCGGAATGGGAATGGAAAGCGGTGCCAGAATACAGATGACAGCTGTCATCAGTGCTGTAAGTACAAGATAACGGGTTGAAACGGAAGAGGTTGATGTATGATTCATGAAAGTTCTCCTTTTCTGTATGTGTAGGGTTTTATATGTATAGGAGAAGTATACCGTTAGATACATCAATTGTCAACCAAAATAAAAAGAATGGGTTTACGATTGAGACGATTCAGGAATTACGGAATTTCAAAAAAAGCATCTGACATGCAAGTTTACGGCCGAACAGGCGGGCAATAAATCCGACCAGCAGAGCGGCGATGATAGTGCCTTCCCTGATCCCATCCAGTCTGCGGGCAAACAGAAGGGAGAGAATGCCGGCAATCACTGCGAGTGATACATCAAAAGCCACTTTCGTAGAGCCGAATTCCGTCTTCCACGTAGAAGAAACTGCACGGACAAAAGATTCTCCCGGAAGCATGGCCACATTAGCAAGCACTTCGGTGTAGACACCAAACCCCAGTATGACACATCCGATTAACAGATAAATGACAGAAGCCATATAGGTCTGAGGATGAATGAAGAAGAGCAGTTCCATGGTCAGATCGATAAAGTATCCAAACAGAATGGAGATCGGGATCTGCAGCAGATGTTCTGCCTTAAAATTCCGGCGGAGAATGGCAAGCTGAATCAGAATCAGAAGCAGACTGAAGGCGATTGTGAACTGCCCTAGTGTCAACGGAAAGTTCAGGCTGAGTACATAGGGAATCGATGAAATCGGTGATGTCCCGAGATCTGCCTTTGTAATCAGACTGACTCCCAGTGAATTAATAAAAAGTCCAATTAGAAATACAGCATATCGTTTCAATTTTTCCATGATTTGATGACCTCCTCTGAATATCAAGATACCGTATTCTCATAAATACGCTGAAAGATCCGTAAAAATTTTTCCCTGTCTTCCGATGAAATATCGCGAAATGCCTGCTCTTCCAGATCAGAAAACGCATGATCGACCTGCCGGGACAAAAGGCTGCCCTTTTCGGTCAGAAACACATACAGGCTTCTCCGGTTGCCATGCATCATGCGGCGCTCAACGAGTCCGGCTTCTTCCATCCGGTTTAATAGTGTAGTAAGTGTGCCCGGCTCGATATGACACCCTTTGGCAATCTCTTTCTGGCTTATGCCGTTATGATCTTTCAGGTAATCAAGAATTTTCGGCTGTCCGATTGTCAGGCCGGTGTCCCTGAGTCTGGAGAGAAGTTCTTTTTGGAAGGTTGAGTGCTCGGCCATAATCAGATAATGAAATGAATAAGGCATTTGAAATAGTCTCCTTTCGTTTTTCGTATACTTACACAAAAGTTTTGAATTGAAATAGTTTGAATTCAAATAAAACATACCTATTATATAAGGAACGGGAAAGGATTGTCAAGTCCTGCATTGTAAAGCAGAAGTGGCTATGTTATAGTAAAAACGCACGAAGAAGGGAGGAGAATGTATGAAATACCGTATTCTGCTGGTGGAAGATGATGAGATGATGGTGGAAATCCTGAAGAGAAATCTGGAAAAATGGGGATATCTTGCCCGGGGGATTACTGATTTTCAAAATGTCATGGATGAATTTCAATCATTTGAACCGCAGCTTGTCCTGATGGATATCTCCCTTCCGTTTTATAACGGATATTACTGGTGCGGGGAAATCCGGAAAGTGAGTCAGGTGCCGGTGATTTTTCTGTCCTCCTCCGGTGATGATATGAATCTTGTGATGGCAATCCAACTGGGGGCGGATGATTTTGTCGCAAAACCGTTCCGGATGGATGTATTGACGGCAAAGATTCAGGCCGTGCTCAGGAGGGCATACACATTCGGGGTGTCCAGCCCGGAGGTGTTGGCCCACAAAGGAGTGACCCTGAACCTGGATTCGCAGATACTTGCTTTCGGGGATCAGAAACTGGAACTCGGAAAGAATGAATTCGGGATTCTGCGGACGCTTCTGGAACATCCGGGGAAGATCATAGAGCGGACAGAACTGATCCGAAATCTCTGGGAGACAGAAAGTTATATCGATGACAATACGTTGACTGTAAATGTGACAAGACTTCGGAGAAGGCTGGAAGAGATCGGCCTGAAAGACTATATTCTCACGAAGAAAGGTGTGGGATATTATGTGGAAGAATAACTGCTTTGTCTCGTATCTGCATGCCGCGCGCAGGACAGAAGCCTTCTTTTTCGGAATTTTGATTCTGGAGGGGGCGGTCTATTCTCTCTACGGACTTCCGTGGGGACCGGCCGTCTATACGATGCTTCTTTCCACCGCATTCTTTCTTCTGGTCTGGGGAGCAGGATTTTTTGCTTACAGGAAAAAATGGAGATGGATGAAGCAGCTGGAAGAAACAATAGAGATGGAAAGCGTGGAATTCCCGCGAGCGTGGAACGGGGTGGAAGCGCAGTATCAGGAGATCATCAGGAAGCGGGAGCATTTCTGGCGGGAACACGAAAGCAGGGAACAGGCAAAGCGGAAACAAGAGGATGCCTACTATACACGCTGGAGCCACCAGATCAAGACGCCGGTATCTGTGATGGGGCTTTTGCTGCAGGAAGAGGAGCCGGACAAGGAGGCCATGCGCCATGAGATGTTACAGATCGAGCAGTATATTGCCATGGCTCTGCACTACCAGAAACTGGAAAAGGGCGGAAACGATTTGCGGTTCAGCCATTACCGGGCCGGGGATCTGGTAAAACAGGCGGTCCGGAATACCTCGGAACTGTTTATACATAAGAAGATTTCCCTTCAGATCGGGGAAAATCTGGATTTTGATGTTCTGACGGACGAGAAGTGGTTTGTGTTTATTCTGGAGCAGATTTTGACGAATGCAGTAAAATATACGAAGCAGGGTGGCGTTTGCGTTTTTCGGGAAGGAGAAGGCACTCTGGCGGTTCGGGATACAGGAATCGGAATTCTGCCGGAGGATCTTCCGCGGGTATTCGAGTGGGGGTATACCGGATATAATGGAAGACTTGATAAACGTTCCACCGGCATTGGACTGTCCCTTGTGAAATCCGCAGCCGATCTTCTAGGACATCCGGTCCGGATCACTTCCGAAGCAGGAAAAGGGACGACCGTCCGGATCGATACAAAAAGAGTTCAGCTGGATACGGTGTGACAGAAATCTTACACCGGTGTAAGAATAGAAAGAGAAAGTGTAAGCCCGATCGATGGCATCCACTTTCTTTTTTTCTTATAATAATGGCAGAAAAGAAAAAGAAGAAAGGGAGAGGATGGATATGGAATTACTGGAAGTCAGACATCTGAAAAAAACATATACAAACCGGTTCGGGACCAATCAGGTGCAGGCATTAAGAGATGTATCCTTTACGATAGAAGAAGGAGAATTCACTGCGGTGATGGGGGAATCCGGATCTGGAAAGACGACGCTGTTAAATCTGCTGGCCTCCTTTGACCGGCCGACGGGTGGGGAAATCATTTTAAATGGACTTTCCTTTCAGAATATTCGGGAAAAGGATCTGGCGTCTTATCGGAGAAAAAATCTGGGATTTGTCTTTCAGGACTTTAATCTTCTGGACACTCTTTCTGTCAAAGACAATATTTTTTTGCCGTTGGTATTGGCAGGGGCCAAGCCGGAAGAAATGAAAAAACGGGTGATGCCTCTTGCGAAAGTACTGCGGATTGACGATCTGATGGAAAAATTTCCATATGAAATTTCGGGAGGACAAAAACAGAGAACTGCAATCGCAAGGGCACTGATTACAGAACCGAGGCTCGTGCTTGCGGATGAACCGACCGGGGCACTGGATTCCCGGGCATCTAATGAACTTTTAAACATGTTCGAACAGATTAACCGGGCAGGCCAGACGATTCTCATGGTGACCCACAGTACAAAAGCGGCAAGCCACGCCGGAAGGGTACTCTTTATCAAAGACGGCATCGTATATCATCAGATTTACAGAGGAGATAAGAGCAGGGAGGAGATGTTCAAAAGCATTTCCGAAACATTGACCGTGATGGCGTCGGGAGGGAAAACATATGCGTAATTCCTTATATTTTAAACTGGCACGATCAAACCTCAAAAAGAACCGCCAGATTTATTTTCCGTATACGCTGGCAAATATACTGATTGTCAGCATGTATTATATTTTAAAAAGCATCCGCTCCATGATGCTGAAATACGAGACGACACAAGGATCCAATTCGGATATGATTTTAAATTTCTGCACGATTGTGGCCGTGATTATGGCATGCATTATTCTGTTCTATGTGAACAGCTTTGTCATCCGGCAGAGAAAAAAGGAAATCGGGCTGTACTGCGTTTTGGGCATGGAAAAACGCCATCTGTCCACGATGATGTTCTGGGAAGTCCTGATTACAGCTCTGCGCGGACTTGTTGGCGGCATGATCGCCGGAGCGCTGCTCAGCCAGTTTGTCTTCCTGATCTTTTTATCCATGCTTCGGATTCCGTCGGACCTGCGGTTTGAAATTCCCCTCGATGCAGTTGGAAACACCTGTCTGACCTTCGGGATTCTGTATCTGATTGTTTTGATTTATAATATTTTGGCTGTTGTAAGAACGAATCCGATCGAATTTCTGCAGGGGGCAAAAGAAGGGGAAAAAGAACCAAAAGTACGGAAACTGCCGGCAATCCTCGGTGTTGTCCTCCTTGCGGCAGGGTATACATTTGCTATCAGAGCACAGGGAGTCTATGAGACACTCAAAATATTTCTGCCGGCTGTCGTACTGGTGATTGCAGCCACCTACCTGCTGTTCCTTGCGGGAAGCATTGCATTCCTGAAATGGATGAAAAAGCGGGAAAAAATTTATTACCGGCCGAGAAATTTTATCACGATTTCCGGAATGATCTACCGAATGAAACAAAACGCCGCAGGACTTGCAACGATCTGTATTTTATCTACAGCCGTGATTGTATCCATCTCCACAAGCTTCAGCCTGTATCTAGGCGAAGAAGACATTCTGGAAAAACGCTTTCCAAGAGATTACATGAGCAGCTGTATCCTTGACGGACAGGAAAGTAATGGTACGGTACTGCAGGAGGCTGTCCAGAAACATGCTGACAGAACCGGTGTCAAGGTAACGGAAGGATTCGGGTACAAGCAGCTGTGGATGGCAGGATTTCAGGAAGTAAACGGAACATTTACACTGTCCGACGGAGAACAGGCAGATGCCTCAAAACTTTATGTATTTGCATTCCTGACACAGGACGATTACAGCAAAAACACAGGAGAAAAACTGGACCTGGCGAAGGGAGAGGCGGCTGTTTATGAAAAAAACAAAAACCAGGTTTCAGAAACGCTGACACTGGATCAATTAAGCTGGAACGTCAGAACCACCGTTGACGATCCCGGCATCTGGAACGAGGCACTTTACCTGTCAGACGCAAACTTCATGGCTGTCATTCTGCCTGATCTGAAATCGATGGAAACAGTCCTGAACGCTTACAATGAACGCTATGCAGACACCAGGGCGGGAAGCAGAGAAATTACCTACGAATACTACTATAATATAGAAGGGACAGATGCAGAGAAAGATACCTTTTTCAAAACATTAAGAGAAAATCTCGTTGAAGACGTAGAACGACTGATGACAGTCGACAACATTGACCAGGCAAGGGCACACTATTACGAACAATACGGCACCTTTCTGTTCATTGGAATCTTCCTCTCCATCCTCTTCCTGATCGCAGCATCACTTATCATTTACTACAAACAGATTACAGAAGGATTCGACGACAGAGAACGATACCAGATCATGAAAAAAGTCGGTATGACCAACGACGAAATCCGCTCCACCATCCGAAGACAGATCCTGCAGGTCTTCTTCCTGCCACTTTTGATGGCAGCAATGCACACTGCAGCCGCCTTCCCGGCACTCGTCGATATCATGCGCGCACTGAACCTTATCAACCAGGCCATCTTCGCACAATGCACCATAGCCGTCACACTCACCTTCGCGGCCGTGTACTTTATCATTTACACCATCACCTCACGAACGTACTACCGCATTGTACAGTAAAAATCGTAAATATTGTGTAAACATTTTTGAGAAGGCAGAGGGAATCTTTTCTAGTAAAAGATTCCCTTTTTTGATAAAATAAAGAAAAATGGGAATAGGAAAAAGGAGAATGAAATGGCGATTCAATTTCACCAAACTTCAAAAGAATTTCATCTTTACAATGAACAGATCAGTTATATTATCAAAGTTCTGGAAAATGGCCAGTTAGGCCATGTATATTTCGGGAAACATCTCACAGACAGGGAAGATTTTGGCTATCTGGTGGAGTATGCAACAAGAGATATGGCTCCGTACCCGTTTGAAGGGAGAAGTAATTTTTCCCTGGAACATCTGAAACAGGAATATCCAACCTTTGGCTCCGGCGATACAAGATATCCGGCTTTTGAACTGGAAAGTGCGGATGGAAGCAGGGTCGCAGATTTTAAATATAAAACACACGAAATTTATTCCGGAAAGAAAGAAATTCAGGGACTCCCGGCTGTCTATGTGGAAGATGACAGCGAGGCTGACACTCTGGAAATTGTTCTGGAAGATACATTCTTAAAGACAGAGATCGTGCTGTCCTACACGATTTTCAATGGACGCCCGGTGATTACAAGGCATGCACGTTTTGCGTGCGGAAATGAGAATGGAATTACGCTTTTAAACTGTATGAGCGGCTGCCTTGACCTGCAGGACAAAGAATATGAAATGGTCGAACTTGCAGGGACATGGAACCGGGAGCGTCATCCGCATACGAGAAAACTGTGTTACGGTACCCAGGGAGTATACAGTATGCGTGGATGCAGCAGCCATCAGTTCAACCCGTTTTTGATGCTGAAGCGAAAAGAGGCAGATGAATTTTCCGGAGAAGTGATTGGGTTCAGTCTTGTCTACAGTGGAGATTTTCTTGCGCAGGTCGAGGTCGACAACTTCGACGTGACAAGAGTGGTAATGGGAATCCATCCAAATGAATTCCGCTGGGAACTGGAAAAGGGCGAATCCTTCCAGACTCCGGAGATGGTGATGGTATACTCTGAACACGGGATGAATGGAATGAGTCAGACCTACCATGAATTGTACCGTACCAGACTTGCAAGAGGAAAGTGGAGAGATCAGGCAAGACCGATCCTGATCAATAACTGGGAAGCAACCTATTTTGACTTTAATGAAGAAAAG
This sequence comes from Sellimonas catena, assembly GCF_027924685.1. Classification (NCBI taxonomy): domain Bacteria; kingdom Bacillati; phylum Bacillota; class Clostridia; order Lachnospirales; family Lachnospiraceae; genus Sellimonas; species Sellimonas catena. Next base: position 8,854 of record NZ_BSBO01000044.1, on the reverse strand, counting down.
ATACTGAATATCGCCCGGAAGGCAAAAGAGATTGGTATAGAGCTTTTTGTTCTGGATGACGGATGGTTCGGGAAGCGGAACTGGGACAATGCGTCTCTTGGAGACTGGTATCCGAATCTGGAAAAACTGCCGGAGGGCATTACAGGACTTGCCGGAAAAATCGAAGATCTGGGCATGAAATTTGGTTTGTGGTTTGAGCCGGAGATGACAAACAAGGACAGTGACCTGTTCCGGGAGCATCCGGACTGGCTTCTGGCGGATATCCGGCGGAACTACTGCCACAGCAGAAATCAGTATGTACTGGATTTTTCCAAACCGGAAGTGGTGGATCACATCCACGGACAGATGAGAAAGATCCTGCAAGATGCGCCGGTTTCCTATGTGAAGTGGGATATGAACCGTGCATTTTCCGAGGTATTCTCCAATGGAAATTCCAAAAGTTATCAGGGAAAAGTGCGGCATAAATATATTCTTGGAGTATACAGCCTGTATGAACGGCTGATTCAGGAATTTCCGGAGATCCTGTTTGAATCCTGTGCAAGCGGCGGGGCCAGATTCGATCCGGGAATGCTTTATTACGCGCCGCAGGCGTGGACGTCGGATGACACGGATGCGGTAGAACGGATCAAGATACAGTACGGAACATCCTACGTATATCCGATCAGCAGCATCGGAAGCCACGTATCCGCTTCTCCGAACCATCAGGTATTCCGGAATACATCTCTGGAAATGCGGGGAAATGTGGCGTACTTTGGAACCTTCGGCTATGAGCTGGATATCACAAAGCTTCCGGAGGAAGAGCTGGAACAGATGAAAGAACAGATTGCGTTTATGAAGAAGTACCGGGATCTGATCCAGAAGGGCGTCTTTTACCGGCTCAAGAGTCCGTTCGAGGGCAACCACTCAGCCTGGGAAGTGATTGCGGATGACAGAAGCGAAGGTCTTATGGCCTACTTCCGCGTGATGCAGCCGCCGCAGGGCAAATTTGAACGGATCTGCTTCAAAGGACTGGATGAAACGGCAGCCTACTCCGTACAGGAATGTTTCGGAGCAAAAATGGACTGCGGTGTACATTACGGGGATGAGCTGATGTATGCAGGATTAAGTGTTTCCGACTGCTCTTCCGGCCTTGCAGGCGTAGCAAGAGAGCAGCAGGGGGATTATTTTTCCAGACTGTTCCATATCAAAAAAACAGATGTCATGTAAATGTACGAAAAAAGAAACAAGGCAAAGAAAGCAAGCCGTAAGAAACGGTTTGCTTTTTTATGTGTTAGAAATTATAATAATACAGGAACATTGGAAAAGAAAGGGGAAAGACTATGCTGAAAGGAAAGACAGTGATACTTGCCGTGACCGGAAGTATCGCGGCCTATAAAATCGCGTCCCTGGCAAGCGCACTGAAAAAGATTCAGGCAGATGTGCATGTACTGATGACAGAAAATGCAACGAACTTTATCAATCCGATTACATTTGAGACGTTGACCGGCAATAAGTGTCTGATCGATACATTTGACCGGAATTTCCAGTACAGTGTGGAGCATGTGTCTCTGGCAAAACAGGCGGATGTGGTAATGGCGGCACCTGCCAGCGCCAATGTGATCGGAAAGATCGCAAACGGGATCGCGGACGATATGCTGACAACGACTATCATGGCATGCCGGTGCAGGAAGATCATCGTTCCGGCGATGAATACGAATATGTTCCTCAATCCGATTGTGCAGGACAACCTGGACAAGCTCCGCCGTTTCGGGTATGAAGTAGTGGACCCGGCCAGTGGCTATCTGGCGTGCGGGGATACTGGCCAGGGCAAGATGCCGGAGCCGGAGCTTCTGCTGGAATATATCCTGCGTGAGATTCAGTATGAGAAAGATCTTGCGGGGAAGAAGGTACTTATCACAGCAGGACCGACACAGGAATCCATCGATCCGGTGCGTTATATCACCAACCATTCCACCGGGAAGATGGGATATGCCCTTGCAACAGTCTGTATGCGCCGGGGCGCGGACGTCACGCTGGTGACCGGACCGACGGAGACGAAGAAGCCGGAGTTTGTGAACATCCTTACGGTAACCACGGCCCGGGAGATGTTTGAGGCGGTCACCGCTCATGCACCGGAGCAGGACATCATCATCAAGGCAGCCGCGGTGGCGGACTACCGGCCGAAGTACGTCAGCGATGAGAAGGTTAAAAAGAAAGATGGAGCACTTTCCATCGAAATGGAGCGGACCGATGATATTCTCCAGTATCTCGGAGAACATAAAAGAGAGGATCAGTACCTCTGCGGATTTTCCATGGAGACCGAACATATGCTGGAAAATTCACGCAAGAAACTGAAAAAGAAACATCTGGATATGGTCGTGGCGAACAACCTGAAAGTAGAAGGCGCCGGATTCGGCGGCAATACGAATGTGGTGACCATGATCACAGACGATGAGGAAATCTCACTCGAAAAGATGACAAAAGAGGAGACAGCCGTGCACATCGTCGACCGGATCTTAAAAGAACAGAAAAAGAAACAAACAAAAGAATAAGGTAAACAGAAGCTATTCTGTGCCAAACGTATTGTATCTCAGAAGAGAATGATAACAAGGAGGCAATTATGAATCAAAGAGCAGACAGCAGAAACGCAGGCACGTCCATGAGCGTGCGCAGCATGATCCAGGTGGCATTATTCGGAGCAATTATCGTGATTTTGGCATTCACCCCTTTCCTCGGATACATCCCGCTTGGATTTACGAGAGCGACAATCATCCACATCCCGGTGATTATCGGATCCATTCTGATGGGGCCAAAAAAGGGAGCGGTACTTGGATTTGTTTTCGGTGTGACCAGTTTTATCAACAACACGATGAACCCGACGGTGACATCGTTTGTATTCACACCGTTTTATAACCTCGGAGAATTCAGCGGAGGGATCGGCAGCCTGATCATCTGCTTTATCCCGAGAGTTCTGGTCGGAGTGGTTCCATATTATGTATATAAAGGAGTGAAAGCTTTGACCAGAAGTGAGAAAGTATCATCACCGGGACTGATTCTGGCAGGCATGTCCGGAGCACTGGTTAACACGCTGCTTGTGATGAATCTGATTTTTGTATTTTTCCGTGACGCCTACGCAAAGGCAAACAGCGTAGCAGAGAGCACGGTATACACATTTATTCTGTCCGTGATCGGAATCAACGGGGTGCCGGAGGCCATTGTGGCGGCGGTCTTTACCCTTGGAATCGGAAAGATTCTGATGAAGAAAAATATCAGAGACAGACTGGGAGTTTAGAGTATGATTTTAGCGATTGATATAGGAAATACAAATATCGTCATCGGATGTATGAAGGGAAACCGCTGCAGCTTTATCGAGCGGCTCTCCACCGTCCGGACGAAGACGGAACTGGAATATGCGATTGATATTAAAAATGTCCTGGACATCTACCATATCAATCCGCACGAGCTGGAAGGCGGAATCATTTCATCCGTGGTTCCTCAGATTACAAAGTCCTTCCGGCTTGCGGCCGAGAAGATCCTGAAGAAGGAGATTATGATTGTGGGAGCCGGCATCAGGACCGGACTGAATATCCGGATGGACAATCCGGCGTCTCTTGGGGGCGATCTGGTTGTGGACGCGGTGGCCGGTCTTCAGGAATATAAACCTCCGATGCTGATCTTTGACATGGGGACGGCGACAACGGTCAGCGTCATCGATGAGAACCGCTGCTATCAGGGCGGCATGATTTATCCGGGCGTGGGGGTATCACTGGATTCCCTGACGGCAAGAGCGGCACAGCTGTCCGGCATCAGTCTGGAAGCGCCGGAGCATCTGATCGGGAAAAATACGATCGAATGCATGAAGAGCGGGATTATCTACAGCAGTGCAGCGGCCATCGACGGAATCATCGACCGGATGAAAGAAGAGCTTGGCTCCGATGTGACAGTCATTGCTACAGGCGGACTTGCAAAAAAGATCGTGCCCCACTGCAGAAGAGAGGTCATTCTGGATGACGATCTGCTCTTGAAGGGGCTGTCGATTCTGTATCAGAAAAACAAGAAATAAATCAGGGAAGCCGCGGTCAAAAGACCGCGGCAGTATTATGGAATGAGACATCATCAAAAAGGGGGAACGGACTTTGAAGAAAAACAAATATGAAATTGACATGTGCAATGGCTCCATTATGGACAAGCTGGTGACTTTTGCCTTTCCACTGATGCTGACCAGCATTCTGCAGCTTATGTTTAATGCAGTAGATATCATTGTAGTGGGAAGATTCAGCGGAAGCCAGGCTCTGGCGGCAGTAGGCTCCACGTCCGCACTGATTAATATTTTCACGAACCTGTTTATTGGAATTTCGTTGGGCGCCAACGTACTGGCAGCCCGTTATTATGCGGCCGGGAAAGACCGGGAAATGTCAGAAGCAGTACACACAGCTATTACTCTGGCCCTGATCAGTGGAATCGTTATGGCATTTGTAGGAGTGGCAGCGTCCAGACTTGCGCTTTCCCTGATGGGAACGCCGGACGACGTCATTGACCAGTCGGTACTGTATATGAAGATTTACTTCATGGGCATGCCGTTTTTTATGCTTTACAACTACGGCGCCTCCATCCTCCGGGCTGTGGGAGACACAAGAAGACCGCTGTATTTTCTGATTGCGGCCGGGCTGACCAATGTGGTGCTGGATCTTCTGCTGGTTATCGTAATCCCGCTGGATGTGGCAGGCGTTGCCATCGGTACGGTGGCTTCCCAGATGATTTCCTGTATTCTGGTTATCCGGTGCCTGCATCAGTCCGACGGAAGCTACCAGCTGCGGTTTTCCAGACTGACGGTGAAAAAGGAGCATCTTGTGCGGATCCTTCAGGTGGGAATTCCTGCCGGAATCCAGAGTACCGTCATCAACTTTTCCAACGCCCTGCTGCAGTCCTCGGTCAATTCATTCGGATCCACTGCCATGGCAGGGTACACGGCGGCAAACAACATCATCGGATTTTTGTATTCCGCAGTCAATGCAGTAACCCAGGCATGCATGAGCTTTACAAGCCAGAACTACAGTGTCGGTAAGCAAAAACGGATGGACAGGGTTCTTCTGGACTGCATCATTTTGACAGTCAGCGTATCCGCGCTCATGGGAATCGGGGCCTACGTTTTCGGAGGACAGCTTCTTCAGATCTATACGGCAGAGCCGGAAGTCATTCAGTGCGGCCTGGAAGTACTGTCCATCACAACGGTACCTTATTTTCTCTGCGGCATCATGGACCTGTTCCCGGGAGCCCTGCGGGGAATGGGACACTCGGCGGTGCCGATGATCTTATCCGTCATCGGAACGGTGGGAACACGAATCGTCTGGATTTACCTGTTCTTCCCGCACCACAGATCTCTGTACTTTCTGTTCATTTCCTATCCGGCATCCTGGATTCTGACTATCATCATGCAGGCAGTCTGTTTCTATTTTGTGAGGAAACAGTGTAAGCTGGAGATGCATTTAAACAGTGCGGAAGAAGTATAAAGAAATTTTTGGAGAAAAAGTGTATGAAAAAGAATATAAAAAAGTATCTGGCAATCGTTTTGGCGGTGTTATTTCTGGGAGAACAGCTTGCAGGCTGTGTCCAAAGTGAGCAGACGGAACAGGAGACAAAGCTGGAGAGCCGGACGGTTGATGAGATCGAACTGGAGCCGTATGAGGCAGAAGAACTGCCGCCTGCCGGGGAGAGAAAGACATGCAGGGCAGAACAGTATGAAATGGAGATTACACTGGATACCGTCAAGCAGCAGATTCGGGGAAACAGCACCATGACCATCACGAATCAGACAGAAGATACACTCGGACAGATCTGTGTGAGAAACTATGCGGCTTCGATCCTGAAGGAGAAAGGAACGGGAACATCCACCATTTCCAATGCAAGAATCGCAGGTACGGATCAGATGCTTGTGACGGAAACAAAAGAAGATTCCTCAGTCATTTATCTGCAGTTGGGAGAGCGGGAGCTGAAGCCAAAGGATACCATTACCATCTCTCTTGATTTTGTGACTGACATACCAGAACAGAAAGAAAAGTTCGGATACTGGGAAGAAGGAGAGAACCGGGTGTATCAGTTATCATTTTGTTTTCCGGTTACTGCCATGTACGAAAACGGAAAGTGGAATGAAAATCCATATGTATTTTCCGGCGAGTCCAATTATCACAGTCCGGCTGTATTTCGCTGTACGTTCACAGCGCCTGAAGAATATACAGTGGCGGCCACCGGAGAGGAGAAGACATCCGGTAAAGTGACGGAGATTTATGCGGAAAGCATCCGGGAACTGGCGGTTGTGGCATCTGACCGTATGAAGAAGGAGTGTGTAGATGCCGAAGGTGTCGAAGTTAATCACTATTATCTGGATTATAAGGGAAACACAGAATATAATAAGTTGTCCTTAATGGCTGCAAGGGATTCAGTACTTTTATTTTCCAGGTTCATCGGTGAGTATCCGTATAAAGAGCTGGACATTGTACAGACGGCGCTTTCAAACGGGATGGAGTTTCCGGGGCTTATGATGGCCGCAATGCCGGATGTTGAGAACATTCAGAAACTGGATCAGAGTGCCTCCTATACATCGGCCTGCAGTATGATTGCCCATGAAACGGCACATCAGTGGTTCTATGGCGGAGTGGGAAATGACCCGTATGAAGAAGCGTGGCTGGATGAAGGTTTTGCCGAGTACTGCGAGGATGTGCTGTATCAGCAGAGCAGGCTGGCGAGCGCAGTGGAAGCGGTAAAACGGGATCAAGAACGGTTTGGAAGCAGCGAACTCTGGGGAACGATGTCAGACGAGGAATTTCACCGGGATATGGAAAGTCAGATTGAGCAGATCGTGGGAGAGCGCTTTATTATCAACCGCACTTATGAACAGTACCAACAGGAAGTGGATACGTATTCCGAGTATGTCTATACTGGAGGCTCCTGCTTTTTGTATGAACTGCAGAATGCCATGGGTGATGGAAAATTTTTCTCCATGCTCCAGCAGTATTACAGAAACTGGTGTATGAAAGAAGCGAGGACAGAAGATTTTCTGCAGGCAGTCAGAGCATATGATAACTCGGAAGAGGTGAATCAGATCATAACAAAGTATATTGCATAAATACCGGATTTGCGGGAAAGATATGAGAAAAAAGAGGAAACCGGATATAACCGGTTTCCTCTTTTATTTAATGGGAAGAAGCGTATTCTTTTGTATCCTGATAGGTCCGGAAAATGTGCCGGAGCATCAGGATTGCACAGATGCAGAGAATAAATTCCGCTGTACACTGCGCGTAAGCCAGTCCGTAGAGCGGGAAAATCATATTCAGGATAAGAAGTGCCGGAATTTCCAGGATCAGCTTCCGCATGACCGCAAACAGAAGAGCATATCTTCCAAATCCCAGTGCCTGGAAGACACCCACTGCCAGGAAGTCTACGCTGATAAAGCAGATGCCAAGTCCGAATCCATGGAGGAACCGGGTTCCGTATGCGATGATCGCTTCATTGTTCATAAACAGGCTGATAAGACGTCCGGCATTGATATAATAAAGGACAGTTACCACTGCAAGGACCGGGACGATCAGCTTCAAGGCAAAGAGAATGGTATCTTTCATCCTTCTCCGGTTGCCGGAAGCAAAGTTATAGCTTACAAGCGGCATGATTCCCTGGGAGAATCCCATTGCCACCTGCATCGGAACCATGTAGATCTTGTAGGCGATTCCCATGGCGGCCACGGCGTCCGCCCCGTAGGCGGAAGTAAAATTGTTCAGGACCGTCATCCCGGTCACGTTGAGCAGGTTCTGGATGGAAGCCGGGATACCGACACCGCAGACCTCCCTGATGATCTGGCGCTTGATCCGGAATTTCTTTGGATTGATGCAGACAAAGGTATTTCCCCGTTTTACATAAAGAAGAACGAAAAAATACAGGCAGGCCACACAGTTGGAAATACAGGTGGCAAGTCCGGCGCCTGCCGCGCCCATGTGGAAGCCCCACGGAAGAATGAAAATCGGGTCCAGAATCATATTCAGGAAACATCCGCTCATCGTCCCGATGCTGGCATGAAGGGCCGCACCTTCCGAGCGGACCAGATAGGCCATGACGACATTCAAAATGGAAGGGGCTGCTCCAAGATAAACTGTCCAGAACATATATCCCTGAGTGGCGGCACGTGTCGTCTCATCCGCCCCGATCAGGGTCAGTAAAGGTCCGTGAAACAGTCCGCACAGCAGACCGAATAGCACTCCGCAGATCAAAGAGCAGTAAAATCCAAAAGCTGAACTTTCCGATACCACCTCATAGTCCTTTCGTCCAAGCGCCCGGCTCATCATGCTGGATGTTCCAACGCCAAACAGGTTGTTGATGGCATTAAACGCAAGCAGCACCGGAGCGGCAAGGGAAACTGCGGCATTTTCCACCGGATTGTTGAGCATTCCCACGAAATAGGTGTCCGCCATGTTGTAGAGCACCATGACAAGAGAACTGAAAATCATGGGAACCGACAGCTTGGCAACTGCCGAGGGGATTGATGCCTTTTCAAACAGCACAATCTTTTCATTTTCTTCCATTTCAAAAACCTCCTCATATCTTTTGTACCTAATCGAAGTAAGGTATTTCATTCCACAAAAAAGAATCCCGTCTGAAGGATTCTCTGCGCACAGCCGCTTCCATTCCCCTGGAAAACGGGTGACATATATCCAGTATATCACACTGCGGGAAAAAGAAAAAGGATTCGGAGGTGAAAAACAGGGTTGTTTCATGAACAACTCAGACCGGACTATACCTGAAATTATTTTCCTATATCGGTTCTGTTGAGCTTAATACGAAAAAAAGCGCAAATTCCCCCCTCTTCTCTTTACATTGCCTTTTTTTA
>NZ_BSBO01000043.1:0-27664 GCF_027924685.1 Sellimonas catena | reverse complement strand
CACTGAGCTGAAAGAATGCAGGAAAAGAGGCATGACCGTGTCGTTGAGATGCGATTGTGCTTTTTTTCTGGAAAAGTTGGCGATTATAAAATGCTGTTTGTGGCTACCAGAAAGTGTCGCTCGACAGAAACCAACGAAAAGACCATAGCCCTTTACATCAAGACCGGAAAGCTGACCGCGCAGCAGCTCCAAAAGGCTATGAAAGCCCTGCTTGCACAGATGAAAAAGCAGCATGACAAACAGAAAATCCCGCATGGCAAGCAGACCCTAAAGCAGCTTATGAAGCAGAACGCGGGCGTTTCCAACATTGAAATCACAAAGGACAATATCAAAGCCTTTGAGAGTACGGCGAAAAAATACGGGATTGACTTTGCCTTAAAGAAAGACAGCACCGAAACCCCGCCCCGCTATCTTGTGTTTTTTAAGGGACGGGACGCGGACGCACTGACCGCAGCTTTCAAGGAGTTTTCCGCAAAGAAGCTGACGCAGGAACAAAAGCCCTCTATCCGCAAGCTGATTGTTTCCCTCAAAGAAAAGGCGGCGGCTCTGAACGCACAGAGGGAAAAAGTGAAGAAAAAGGACAGGGAGGTATCGCTATGAAGCCGGAACTTAAAAAGCTGCTTATCCTAAATGCCCCCTATCTGCTCTTTGTCTATCTCTTTGACAAAATCGGACAGGCGGTGCGGCTCTCTCCGGGGGCTGACCTGTCCGGCAAGGTGCTTTCCCTTGCAGACGGCTTTTCCGCTGCCTTTGCAAACCCGCTTCCGAGCCTTGCACCTATGGATTTGCTTATCGGTATTGTAGGGGCTGTCCTTATCCGGCTGATTGTCTATGTAAAAGGCAAGAATGCGAAGAAATACCGGAAAGGTATCGAATACGGCTCTGCCCGTTGGGGCAACGCCGAAGATATAAAGCCCTACACCGACCCGGTATTTCAAAATAACGTGCTGCTCACACAGACGGAACGGCTTACCATGAACAGCCGCCCAAAGCAGCCAAAGTATGCAAGGAATAAAAATATCCTTGTTATCGGGGGAAGCGGCAGCGGCAAGACGAGATTTTTCGTAAAGCCCAACCTTATGCAAATGCACTCAAGCTACGTTGTAACCGACCCGAAAGGAACGGTTTTAGTCGAGTGCGGGAAGCTCTTACAGCGGGGCGGGTATCGGATAAAGGTGCTGAACACGATAAACTTCAAAAAAAGCATGAAATACAATCCCTTTGCCTATCTCCGCAGCGAAAAAGACATTTTGAAACTGGTAAATACTTTGATTGCCAACACCAAAGGGGACGGGGAAAAAGCAGGGGAAGATTTTTGGATAAAATCGGAACGGCTCTTTTACTGCGCCCTTATCGGCTACATTTGGTACGAAGCCCCGGAGGAAGAAAAGAATTTTACGACGCTGCTTGAAATGATAAATGCCAGTGAAGCCCGCGAGGACGACCCGGAATTTCAGTCCCCCGTTGACCTTATGTTTGAACGGTTGGAGGAAAAAGACCCGGAACACTTTGCTGTCCGGCAGTATAAGAAATTCCTGTTATCTGCGGGAAAGACAAGAAGCTCTATCCTCATTTCCTGCGGGGCGCGGCTTGCCCCTTTTGACATTAAAGAGCTGCGCGACCTTATGGAAACCGACGAAATGGAACTTGATACCATAGGCGACCGTAAGACCGCCCTGTTTGTCATTATCAGCGACACCGACGACACTTTTAACTTTGTTGTGAGTATTCTTTACACGCAGCTTTTCAATCTTCTTTGCGACAAGGCAGATGATGAATACGGCGGCAGGCTGCCCGTCCATGTACGCTGTCTGTTAGACGAGTTTGCAAATATCGGGCAGATACCGAAGTTTGAAAAGCTCATAGCCACTATCCGAAGCCGGGAAATCTCTGCTTCAATCATTCTGCAAAGCCAGTCGCAGCTAAAGGCGATATACAAAGATAACGCCGATACCATAGCCGGCAACTGCGACACCACCCTTTTCTTGGGCGGCAAGGAGAAAACCACCCTCAAAGAAATGTCGGAAATCTTGGGGAAAGAAACCATTGACAGCTTCAACACTTCCGAGAACCGGGGGCGTGAGGTATCACATGGGCTGAACTATCAGAAGTTAGGCAAGCAGCTTATGACCGAAGATGAAATTGCAGTCATGGACGGCGGGAAATGTATCTTACAACTACGAGGGGTACGCCCGTTCTTCTCTGATAAGTATGACATTACAAAGCACCCCAACTATAAATATCTTTCCGACTATGACAAGAAAAATACCTTTGATATGGAAAAGCATTTAAGGCGCAGACCCGCCCTTGTAAAGCCGGACGAACCCTTTGACTATTACGAAATCAGCGAAGCAGATTTGCAGGAGGACACCGACCATGAATAGACGTATGCAGAAGAAAAAAGATAAGAAAATCACAGAAGCCATAAACGGGCTTGTTTTCATTGCCGAGCGACGGGAACAGCAACGGCAGGCAGCTATCCAGCAGTTTGTGAAACGGTGTGAAGCCCTGTATGAGCAGAAACGGGTGCGGCGGGAACTTTGATTTTACGGGAGGTTATACTATGAGCAGACAGAAAACAAAAACTGATGATATACGTCGTGAACATTATTTTACAAAGATGATAGAAAATGCAGAAAACGCTCTGCGGGAGTATTTGCAGGAACGCGGAGGGGAACAGACCCTTTACGTTACCGAGTATATGCAGCGTAGGAGCTATCTTTTGGAATGACGAAAAATGTGTGTTCCCGGCTGAAAAGAAAGGAGGAATTGACGCAGTAACAAAGAAAAAGACAACTTGCATGATACGCGCCCCTACAAAAATTCCTATCGCCCACACTGACAACTGAATACCGCCGCGCGGCAGAACTTTAGGCAGCGCGGGGACTTATGACCGCGGCAGTTTGAAAACTGACCGCCGTTTTTTATGCCCTTTTATAGGGCAAGCCGCATTTGCGGCAGAAAGGAGCTTTATGGAATTTTTTAACTCTGCTATCGACGTATTACAGACCCTTGTTATCGCACTGGGCGCAGGCTTAGGCATTTGGGGCGTTATCAATCTCTTGGAGGGATATGGAAACGACAATCCGGGTGCAAAATCACAAGGCATTAAGCAGCTTATGGCGGGCGGCGGCGTTGCCCTTATCGGCACTATCCTTGTACCGCTTCTTTCCGGTCTGTTCGGATAAGATTACGGAGGGTAGCCTATGGAGAGCATACTGGAAGCGATTAACGAATGGATAAAAGAAATCCTTATCGGAGCCATTAACGGCAACCTTTCCACTATGTTCGGGGACGTAAACGAAAAAGTAGGCACCATTGCAGCGGAGGTAGGCAAGACCCCGCAGGGGTGGAACGCAAACATTTTCAGCATGATACAAAACCTGTCGGAAAATGTGATTGTACCCATTGCGGGGCTTGTCATTACCTATGTCCTCTGTTATGAGCTTATCAGCATGGTAACGGAAAAAAACAATATGCACGACATAGAAACATTTATGTTTTTCAAGTGGTTTTTCAAAGCCTTTGTTGCCGTTTTCTTGGTAACACATACCTTTGATATTACTATGGCGGTGTTTGATATGGCGCAGCATATTGTATCCGGCGCGGCGGGGGTAATCGGCGGCGATACGAATATCGACGTAACCGAAGCCCTTGCCGCCATGCAGGAGGGACTAAAAGATATGGAAATCCCCGAACTACTGTTACTTGTCATGGAAACGAGCCTTGTAAGCCTTTGTATGAAAATCATGTCCGTACTGATAACCGTTATCCTCTACGGCAGAATGATTGAGATATACGCCTACTGTTCTGTTTCCCCTATCCCTTTTGCTACCATGACAAACCGGGAATGGGGACAGATTGGGAACAACTACCTAAAGGGGCTGTTTGCACTGGGCTTTCAAGGCTTCCTCATTATGATATGCGTCGGCATTTATGCGGTTTTAGTAGGCGAAATGGTCTTAGCGGACAATCTGCACAGCGCGATTTTTTCCCTTGCAGCCTATACCGTTATCCTCTGTTTCTCCCTGTTCAAATCCGGCGCACTGGCAAAATCCATATTCAACGCCCACTAAGGGCAGAAAGGAGGTTTTTTCTTGGCGTATGTACCTGTACCCAAAGACCTATCCAAAGTCAAAACAAAAGTCGCTTTCAATCTAACAAAGCGGCAAATCCTTTGTTTTTCAGTGGCACTTCTTATAGGACTGCCGCTTTTCTTTTTGCTCAAAGACAGCGCAGGGACGAGCCTTGCGGCAATGGTAATGATTGTCGTCATGCTTCCCTGCTTCTTGGTTGCCATGTATGAAAAGCATGGGCAGCCCCTTGAAGTGGTAATAAAGAACATCATTCAGACAAAATTTACCCGCCCCAAAGTGCGACCATATCAGACAGAAAACCTATATGCACTCTTGGAGAAACAGCGGGCATTAGAAAAGGAGGTATCAGCGATTGTCAAAAGGACAGACAAAAAAGACGCGGGAAGCCGCAGGAAACAGGCGTAAGCTGACCCGCGCGGAAAAGAAACAGATAGCGGCGGTTATCCGGCAGGCAAAGGGGGACGGCAAAGCCCACACCGCACAGCAGACCATTCCCTACCTTGCCATGTACCCGGACGGTATCTGCAAAGTGGCACAGCGGAAATATTCAAAGAGCATTGCCTTTGAGGACATTAACTATCAGCTTGCACAGGCAGACGACAAGACCGCCATTTTTGAAAACTGGTGCGATTTTCTCAATTACTTTGACGCAAGCGTAAATGTGCAGCTTTCGTTTATCAATCAAGGTTCACAGCAGGAACAGGCAGCGCGGGCAATCCATATCCCGCCGCAAAATGATGATTTTAACTCTATCCGCACCGAATATTCCGATATGCTGAAAATGCAGCTTGCCAAAGGGAACAACGGGCTTGTAAAGCACAAGTACATCACGTTTTCCATTGAAGCGGACAATCCGGCGGCGGCAAGGGCGCGGCTTTCCCGTATCGAAACGGACGTACTCAACAATTTCAAGGTGCTTGGCGTATCGGCGCACCCCTTATCCGGCTATGAACGCTTAAAGGTGCTGCATGGGGTATTCCACCCGGCAGGCGAGCCGTTCTCATTCTCCTATGACTGGCTGACCCCGACAGGGCTTACCACAAAGGACTTTATCGCCCCGTCCTCTTTCAAGTTCGGGGAGGGACGCTACTTTGCTATGGGGAAAAAAACGGGGGCGGTATCGTTCCTTGAAATCCTTGCCCCGGAGTTAAACGACCGTATTTTAGCGGATATGTTGGACTTGGAAACAGGGGTTATTGTCAATCTCCATATTAAAAGTATCGACCAGTCGGAAGCAATCAAGACCATTAAGCGCAAAATCACTGACCTTGACAAGATGAAGATTGAGGAACAGAAAAAAGCAGTTAGAAGCGGTTACGATATTGACATACTCCCGTCCGACCTTGCCACTTTTGGGAATGAAGCAAAGAATTTGTTGCAGGATTTACAGAGCCGCAACGAGCGAATGTTTCTGCTGACGTTCCTTGTGGTAAACATGGCAGACACGAAGCGGAAACTGGAAAATGACATTTTCGCGGCGGCGGGCATTGCACAGAAATACAACTGCGCCTTGACCCGTCTTGACTATCAGCAGGAAGCGGGGCTGATGTCCTCTATCCCTTTGGGGGAGAACCTTATCCCTATTCAGAGAGGGTTGACGACGAGCAGCACCGCTATTTTTATCCCGTTCATCACACAGGAACTATTTCAGACTGGGGCTGCCCTGTATTATGGCTTAAATGCCCTGTCAAACAACATGATACTCTGCGACCGCAAGCAGCTTAAAAATCCAAACGGGCTTATCTTGGGAACACCGGGCAGCGGAAAATCCTTTGCGGCAAAGCGGGAAATCACAAATGCTTTTCTCATTACCGACGACGATATTTTTATCTGCGACCCGGAAGCGGAGTATTTTGCCCTTGTAAAACGGCTTGGCGGGCAAGTGATACGGTTATCCCCGACAGGCAAAGGTATGGACGGTACGCCCCAGTATGTGAACCCTATGGATATGAACCTCAACTATTCCGAGGACGACAGCCCCCTTGCACTGAAAAGCGATTTTATCCTTTCTCTCTGCGAGCTTGTCATTGGCGGCAAGGAGGGCTTACAGCCTGTTGATAAGACCGTCATTGACCGCGCTGTAAGAAATGTGTATAGGGACTACCTTGCTGACCCCGACCCGGAGAAAATGCCTATCTTGGGCGACCTTTACGACGAGCTGTTAAAGCAGCCGGAGCCGGAAGCTGCCCGCATTGCCGCAGCATTGGAGCTGTATGTTTCCGGCAGCCTTAACGTATTCAACCACAGAACCAACGTGGAGCTTTCTAACCGCCTTGTCTGCTTTGATATAAAGCAGCTTGGAAAGCAGCTCAAAAAGTTAGGTATGCTCATTGTGCAAGACCAGATATGGAACCGCGTTACCATTAACCGGGCAGAGAAAAAGTCCACCCGCTACTATATGGACGAATTTCACTTGCTCTTAAAAGAGGAACAGACCGCAGCTTACAGTGTGGAGATTTGGAAGCGTTTCCGTAAATGGGGCGGCATACCGACAGCTATCACACAGAATATTAAGGACTTGCTTGCTTCACGCGAGGTGGAAAATATCTTTGAAAACTCTGATTTTGTCCTCATGCTCAATCAGGCGCAGGGCGACCGGGCTATCCTTGCAAAGCAGCTTAATATCTCCCCGCAACAGATGAAGTATGTAACCCATACCGAAGCAGGCGAGGGACTTATCTTTTATGGAAATGTGGTGCTGCCCTTTGTAGACCATTTCCCGAAAGATACCGAGCTTTACCGCATTATGACGACGAAGCCGGAGGAAGTGAGCAGCCTATGAAAACAGACGTGATTATCAACCGGGACGCGCTTTGTGCTTTGCAGGAATTACCCAGTGAAAGCGTCCATTGCTGCGTTACAAGCCCGCCGTACTTTGCGCTGCGGGACTATGGGCTTGACGCACAAATCGGACAGGAGGATACGCCGGAACAGTATATTGACAGGCTGACCTCTGTTTTTCGCGAGCTTTACCGGGTGCTTAGAAAGGACGGTACGTTATGGCTGAATATCGCAGACACCTATTGCGGCACAGGAAATAAAGGCGGCTATGCTGACCCAAAAAACCCAAAGGGACGCACCGGACAGCGGATTGCAAGGAACAGCCGCGTTACCGGCTGCAAACAAAAGGACTTAATCGGTATTCCCTGGCTCTTGGCGTTTTCCCTACGGGAACAGGGGTGGTATCTACGGAGCGATATTATATGGCAAAAACAAAATCCTATGCCGGAAAGCTGCAAAGACCGCCCGACCCGCTGCTATGAACATATCTTCCTGCTTTCAAAGGAAAAGAAATATTACTATGACGCTGCCGCCATTGCAGAACCCTTAGCACCTACTACCGCAGAACGGTATCGCAGAGCGCGCAGCACCAACAGCAAATACACACAGGAAATACCCGGACAAGGAAAGGTGCAGGGACTAAACCGACCGCGGGACGGTGGCTACTATGACGACGCGCTCATGCCGACCACGCGGAACAAGCGGGACGTGTGGCTGATTAACACTGTCCCATATAAAGGGGCGCATTTTGCAGCTTTTCCCCCGAAATTAGCGGAAACCTGTATCTTGGCGGGCTGTCCCAAAGGTGGGATTGTCATAGACCCGTTTTTCGGAAGCGGAACCACAGGATTTGCAGCAAAAAGCCTTGACCGCCATTATATCGGGATTGAATTAAATGCAGAATATTGCGCCCTTGCGAGGGCGCGGATTGGAGGTGCAGGACTATCAAGCAATTAAAACCACGCGATAAAATCACACAGAAAATGACCCGCGACGGGCTTATCGAGGTAAACGAAACACAGCAGACCGCCGAGCGTATCAGCAGCCGGGAAGCAGACAGCGACTTTTCACAGCCGGACAGTGCCGCAGCGGAACGCGTCATAGAACATCTTGACGCAGCACATACCCGAAAAGCAAACAAAAAGGAAGTCAAAAAAGAGCAGGAAGCTACTGCTTTGCGTACTTCCACTTCCCGCTTACAGTTTACCGAGGAAGAACGGGCAACGCCGGAACTGGAAACTTACATCAAAAAATCGGAAAAAGCCGCTGACCGACTGGACGCAGCAAAGGCAGCTATCCCAAAGCAAAAGAAACTGGTTAAGGAGCGCACCTTTGACGAAGCCGCAGGAAAGGCAAAGACCCGCCTGCACTTTGAGGAACAGGAAAAGCCGATACCCGGCGGCAAAGCCCACAGCAACCCGTTATCCCGCCCCGCGCAGGAAGCGGGTATTTTTGTTCACAACAAAATCCACAGCGTCGAGAAAGACAATTCCGGCGCGGAGGGCGCGCACAAATCGGAGGAACTTGCCGAGCGCGGCGCAAGGTACGGGACAAGGAAATTCAAACAGGGCTACCGCAGCCATAAGCTGAAACCCTACCGGGAAGCAGCAAAGGCAGAAAAGGCAGCGTTCAAGGCAAATGTGAACTTCCAGTATCACAAAGTCTTGCAGGAAAATCCTCAGCTTACAAGCAATCCCTTTTCCCGGTTTATGCAGAAACAAAAAATCAAACGCCAGTATGCAAAAACTGTAAAGAAAGGCGGTGCAGCCACCGCCAAAGCAACCGCCGGAGCGTCACAGACAGCAGCAAAGAAAGCGGCTGCCTTTGTAGGGCGACACCCGGCGGGCGTGATAATCGCTATCGCCGCGCTGCTTCTGTTCATCATGGTATCAGTAGGGCTTTCCTCTTGTGGGGCAATGTTTTCCGGCAGCATGAACAGCGTGTTAGGGACTTCCTACACGTCCGAGGACAGCGACCTTGTGGCAACGGAACAGAGCTATGCTGCAATGGAAAACGAACTGCAAAGTGAGATTGACAATATCGAAACCACCCACAGCGGCTATGATGAATACCGCTATGACCTTGACACTATCGGGCATAACCCACACGAACTTGCGTCTTATCTGACCGCCCTTTTACAGAGCTACACCCCACAGAGCGCACAGGCAGAGCTAAAACGGCTGTTCGGCTTACAGTACACCTTGACGCTGACGGAAGAAATCGAGATACGCACCACCACCGACGAGGAGGGCAACGAGGAAGAATACGAATACCGTATCTTGAACGTGAAGCTGACAAACAAGCCGATTGCTTCCCTTGCGGAAGAACTGCTGAACCCACAGCAGTTTGAAATGTTCAAAGTGTACTTACAGACACAGGGCAACAAACCGTTGATTTTTGGCGGCGGCTCTCCCGACGGCAGCCCCTCCGAGGATTTAAGCGGCGTGGAGTTTGTAAACGGCACACGTCCCGGAAACCCGGAGTTTATGGAGCTTGCAAAACAGCAAGTCGGAAACGTGGGCGGTTATCCCTATTGGAGTTGGTATGGCTTTAACAGCCGCGTGGAATGGTGCGCCTGCTTTGTGTCATGGTGCTACAATCAAGCCGGAAAAAGCGAACCCCGCTTTGCAGGCTGCGAATGGCAGGGCGTTCCTTGGTTCCAGTCAAGGGGACAATGGGGCGCGCGGGGCTATGAGAATATCGCACCGGGCGACGCTATCTTTTTCGATTGGGATTTAGACGGTGTTGCAGACCATGTGGGGCTTGTGCTTGGCAGGGACGGAAGCCGCGTCTATACCGTTGAGGGCAATTCCGGCGACGCCTGCAAGATAAAGAGCTATGACCTTAACTATCAATGTATCAAAGGCTATGGGCTGATGAACTGGTAAAGCAGCCCCAAAAAGAAAGGAGAAATGACCTATGGCAAACAATAAAATCGACCGTATCAATAAGGAAATCGCAAAGACCCGCGAGAAAATCACAGAGTATCAGAACAAGTTAAAAGGACTGGAAGCGCAGAAAACCGAAGCGGAAAACCTTGAAATCGTGCAGCTTGTACGAGCTATGCGTCTGACCCCGCAGGAACTGAACGCTATGCTGTCCGGCAGCGGTATTCCCGGCATGAACGCCGCACACGCTACCGAAGCGGCAGACTACGAAGAACAGGAGGAAAATGCAGATGAAGAATAAACTGAAAAAGACCATGACTGCCCTTTGTGCCGCCCTTATCCTTATGGGCGGTTTTTCTGTCCCTGCCTATGCACAGGGCGCAGCCACAGAGCCGCCCGCAGGGGACGCGACCAACGACAGCAACGTAGTTGTGGAGGAAAAAGAGGAAACGCCGCCCCTTACCCCAAAGGGAAACGCAACACTGGTTGACGATTACGGCGGCAATAAGCAGCTTATCACTGTTACCACCAAAGGCGGCAACTATTTCTATATCCTCATTGACCGCGCCGCCGAGGGCGAACAGACCGTACATTTCCTAAATCAAGTGGACGAAGCCGACCTTATGGCACTGACCGAAAACGGCGAAGCTGCCAAAAAGCCGGAAATCTGTAACTGTACGGAGAAATGCGAAGCCGGAAAGGTAAACACGTCCTGCCCGGTATGTGTTACCAGTATGACAGGCTGCACAGGCAAAGAACCTACCCCAACACCAACCGAGCAGCCGGAAGAACCGAAAGGAAAAGGCGGCAATCCCGGTGTGGTGCTTGCCTTAGTCCTCTTTGCCCTGCTTGGTGGCGGCGCAGCGTTCTACTACTTTAAGTTTCTAAAGCCGAAGCAGAATGTAAAGGGCGATACCGACCTTGAAGATTTTGAATTTGAGGACTACGACGAGGACGAGCCGGAAGCAGATACCGGGGAAACTCCCGAAGATGAAGAAACGGAGGAAGAAACCCTATGACCCTGTTTACCGACAATCCCTTTGAAAAGATGATGATACAGAAACCGAACGGGCGGCGTGATAATGCTCCGCCTGTTCCTTATCCCCCGGCTTGCGCTTCCTGCCCTTACAAGGGACAGTCCCCTTGTGTTGGGTATTGCATTAGAAAGATTGAAGCAAAACGACAGCCGGAACGATAAAAAGATGTACTTTCGATATGGAATATGATATAATTGTTCCAACCATAGGAAATGATAGAGTTAAACAAATTTTTAGAGTAAGCAAAGGAGATAAAAATATGTTACCCATTTCTGATATTCTTATTCGCTCAATAAGTGGATATGTGTTTATAGTTCCAGTTTTTATATTGTATTTCTTATACCTTAAAAAATCAGGAAGAAAGCAAAGCCTTCTCCATATTACTGCTGTATTTTTATTCTATTATTATCTTTTCGGGATTTTGACCGTAACAGGTATTGGTTATACAAGCACAATATCATTTCGTCCGAGGATTTCTCTGATTCCGTTTCTCGGTATGATAAGTGGACCAATAGATACCATACTGAATGTTGTTTTATTTGTTCCTTTTGGATTTTTTCTGCCGTTGCTGTATAAGAAATATCATCACATAAAGACTGTTGTATTAACTGGTTTTCTGTTCTCTTTATCTGTTGAAATTGTTCAGATGTTTGGTTGGGGTTCAACAGATATAAATGACCTTATTACAAATACAGTTGGAGTCTGTTTAGGATATTTGGTTTATTATTTGCTATCAAAAGTCTTGCCTAATAATTTAAGAAAACAATTTCAATCTGAGAATGTCAATGATATGGTCGAAGTGCCTTTGTTTGCAATTTACACATTTATAATCATGGTTACAGTTCAACCTTGGGTAATCCATAGTTTACTCAATATTGGATAAATTTTAGTTTTGTCAAATCATTTTACTATTTCATATCGCACAATTTTATACAATCACTTGTAGGAGCAATCGAAAAATCGGTTGCTCTTTTCTTTTACCCGAAAGGAGGATTTTTATTTGATTTTAGTTATCGCAGAAAAGCCCAGTGTGGCGCAGACAATCGCTGCCGTACTTGGGGCAAAGGAAAAGAAAGACGGATTTCTCACAGGAAGCGGCTATATCGTTTCTTGGTGTGTGGGACATTTGGTAGGGCTTGCGGAAGCTGCCGCTTACGGGGAGCAGTATAAAAAGTGGAGCTATGACAGCTTACCGATTTTGCCGCAGGAATGGAAATACACCGTTTCCGCTGACAAGGAAAAGCAATTCAAAACCTTAAAGGAGCTTATGCACCGGGCAGACGTTTCCGAAGTCGTCAATGCCTGCGACGCAGGGCGCGAGGGAGAACTCATTTTCCGTTTTGTCTATGAAATGGCAGGCTGCAAGAAACCTATGCGCCGCCTTTGGATTTCTTCTATGGAGGACAGCGCAATCAAAGAGGGCTTTTCCTGTCTGAAGAACGGCAGGGATTATGACCCTCTCTTTGCTTCCGCATTATGCAGGGCAAAAGCAGACTGGCTAATCGGTATCAATGCCACCCGCCTTTTTTCTGTCCTTTACAATCATACCTTGAACGTGGGGCGCGTACAGACCCCGACCTTAAAAATGCTTGTTGACCGGGACGCAGCGATTACCACTTTCAAGAAAGAAAAATACTACCATGTACGCCTTGCATTATCCGGCGCGGAAGCTGCAAGTGAACGAATTTCAAATAAGGCAGAAGCCGACGCATTAAAAACGACTTGCGAAGCGTCGCGGGCAGTATGTACTTCCCTTGTGAAAGAGAAAAAGACCGCAGCTCCGCCGAAGCTCTTTGACCTTACTTCTTTACAGAGGGAAGCAAACCGCCTGTTCGGATATACGGCAAAACAGACCCTTGACCTTGCACAAGCCTTGTATGAAAAGCGTTTGCTTACTTATCCGAGAACAGACAGCGCATTTCTGACCGACGACATGGGCGACACAGCGGCGGGCATTATCAAGCTGCTTTGTGGGAAGTTTTCCTTTATGGCGGGAAAAGACTTCACGCCGGAACTTGGAAAGGTGCTGAACAGTAAAAAGGTATCAGACCACCATGCCATTATCCCAACTATGGAGCTTGCAAAGACCGACCTTGCCGCGCTGCCGGAAAGCGAAAGGAATATCCTTACCCTTTCCGGGGCGCGTCTACTTATGGCGACCGCCGCACCGCATACCTTTGAAGCGGTTACGGCAGTCTTTGAATGTGCCGGACAGTCCTTTACCGCAAGGGGAAAAACGGTGCTGTCCGACGGGTGGAAAGAGATTGACCGAAGATACAGGGCAGCCTTAAAGAACAAGCCCGAAACGGACGACGCAGACAGCGACACAGAAAAGACCCTGCCGCCGTTTACCGAGGGACAAACCTTTGACAATCCGGCTGCAACGGTAACGGAGCATGACACAACACCGCCAAAGCCCCACAACGAAGCGTCGCTCCTTTCTGCTATGGAACGCGCCGGAAGTGAGGACACCGACCCGGACGCAGAACGCAAAGGGCTTGGAACTCCCGCCACCCGCGCCGCTGTCATTGAAAAACTGGTAAAGGGCGGCTTTGTGGAACGAAAAGGCAAGCAGCTACTTCCCACAAAAGACGGTATCAACCTTGTGTGCGTCCTGCCGGACACCTTGACAAGCCCGCAGCTTACCGCAGAATGGGAAAACAATCTGACGCAGATTGCAAAAGGCAAGGCAGACCCCGCCGCATTTATGGAGGGTATCGAGAATATGGCGCGGGAACTGGTAAAGACCTATCCGTTTCTTTCTGATGATAAAGCGCAGATGTTCAAGCCGGAACGGGAAGCGTTGGGAAGCTGCCCCCGCTGCGGTTCTCCTGTCTATGAGGGAAAGAAAAACTACTATTGCAGCAACAAAGAATGTATCTTTACCATGTGGAAAAATGACCGTTTCTTTGAAGAACGAAAAGTAACCTTTACCCCGAAGATTGCCGCTGCACTCTTAAAATCCGGCAAGGTAAATGTGAAAAAGCTCTATTCCCCAAAGACAGGCAAAACCTACAACGGAACTATCGTATTGGCTGATACGGGCGGGAGATATGTCAACTACCGCATTGAACTGCCGAAGAAAAAATAACTGAATAGCAAGCATAGGAAAAGAGTACCCTTTTCCGTAAAATCCCTGCTTTCTCTACCGAGAACGGCGGGGATTTTTGCTTGTTGGGAAGTTTCCCAAACCCTCTGAAACCGAAGAAAGGAGGTTACACATGGCAAGTTTACGGGACACCGTAAAGGACTATCAAGAAGAATTAAGGGACGGTATCGCTTGGGTGGCGTTTTGGAAAACGGGACGCTCTTGGAACGCAGAATATTTCCACCTTGAAATGAGCGATATTCTCTACCCGGAGGACAGAAGCCGCATGGAAGAAATCAAACAGGCTGACCCTGCCGCCGTTGTGGTAAACGGCTATTACTCCGGCTATCTTGGCGAGGATAGGAACCTTGACGAGCTGACCGCCGGGGTGCGCCGCCACTACGAAAACGGATATAGCAATATCGGGGAATTTATCGAAGCCCACGACGACAGGCTGCCGCCGGAGCTTATCGAGGAAGCAAGAGCCGCCGCCCACGCTGCGGGGCTGCCTTTCTCTGAAAAAGCCTACCGGGACGGCGAAGAACCCGACCCCTATCTATTTGACGGGAGCATGAGCATGGAGGACTACGAGCTTATGCACCGCATGATTGAGAAAGAAAGGAGCGAACACATGGAACAACCGATTTTAAGCGGGTATCTTTCTAATCTTGGAAAGTACACCGAGGGCAGACCTGCGGGCGAATGGGTATCATTCCCCACGACTGCCGAGCATTTGAAAGAAGTCTTTGACCGTATCGGCATAGACGGCAAAAACTACGGGGAGCTGCATATCACAGAATACCAGTCCTCTATTGCGGGACTGGCAGGAAAATTGACCGAGCTTGAAAGCCTTGACGAGCTGAACTATTTGAGCGAACTTTTGAAAATGCAGTTTGACGACGACAGGGAAAAATTTGTTGCAGCTATGGCATACGGCGACCATACAAGGGACTTGCAGGACATTATCAACCTTGCACAAAACCTTGATTGTTACTGGCTTTATCCGTCCGTACAGAGTGAGGAAGATTACGGGCATTATCTGATTGAAGAACTGGACGAGTTGGAGCTGCCCGAAGAAGCAAAAAAATATTTCATGTATGAGGAATACGGGCGGGACGCTGCTATCAATGACGGGGGCAGATTTACCGAGCAGGGCTATATCTACAATAACCGTAATACCTTTACAGAATGGTATGACGGGCGCGACGTGCCGGAGGAATACCGGGTAACGCCGCAGCCGCCAGTACAGGAAAAGGAACAGGCAGACCTTGACGCTTCCGCAGCTATACCGACCACCGCCACAGAGCAGCCCCCGGTTCTCCCGATTATCCTATCTTCTGAAAAGCCCGCTGACAAGATGAAAGAGATTACCGACCGACTGGAACAGGGGATTTTAGGACTGTATGAAAGCGACCGTTACGCCGACTATCTGCGTACTATGTCAAAATTCCATGATTACAGCCTTAACAATACAATCCTTATCGCCATGCAGGGCGGCAATCTTGTGAAAGGCTATAAACAATGGGAAAAGGAATTTGACCGCCATGTAAAGCCGGGAGAAAAAGCTATCAAGATACTTGCGCCGTCCCCGTTTACCGTTAAGAAACAGGTGGAAAAAATCGACCCGGACACCCAAAAGCCTGTTTTCGATAAGGACGGGAAACCTGTTACCGAGGAAAAGGAAATCAAGATACCCGCCTTTCGTGTGGTATCTGTCTTTGATATTTCACAGACCGAGGGAAAGGAGCTTCCTGCCCTTACCTATGAGCTGACGGGCAACGTGGAACAATACAAGGATTTTTTCGCTGCCCTTGAAAAGACTTCTCCCTTTGCTATGGGATTTGAAGCACTAAGCGGCGGCGTAAAAGGACGCTGCAATTATGAGGAAAAGCGTATCATCATCAACGAGGGCATGGACGAATTGCAGAATATCAAGACCGCAATCCATGAAATCGCCCACGCCACGCTGCATGATACTGCCCTTGCTATGCCGGAACGCCCCGACCGCCGTACCCGCGAGGTACAGGCGGAAAGCGTCGCCTATGCTGTCTGCCAACATTACGGGCTTGATACGTCGGACTATTCTTTTGGATATATCGCCGGGTGGAGCAGCGGAAAAGAACTTGCAGAACTGAAAGGCTCTCTTGAAACAATCCGCAGCACCGCCGCAAATCTGATTGATACCATAGACGGACATTTTGCAGCAATCCAAAAGGCACAGGATAAGGAACAGACCACCGAACAGGCGCAGCCCGCACAGGAAGCTACCAAACAGCCCGAAGCAGAAGCCGCCACGCCGGAGCTTCCCGAAGAAACAGCCCCGGTACAGGAAAAAGAAACACAGCCGGAACAGGCTGCACCCGCCGCCCCTTATTATCCTATCAATGAAGCTGCCGCCAAACGTGCAAAGGATATGAACAGCTTTTCCGATTATAAGCAAGGCAGCGCGACGGCTGAATACAGGCATTATGTAGATGAAGCCGTACAAATCGCAGAAAGGCAAAAACAGCGGGTAGACCCGATGTACCATGAGAAAATCGACAGCCTGCTTGACACCTATGCCCGGAAACTGGCGGCGAACATGAATAAAGGCTATGAGATTGACGCGCGTGTTCCCTCTATCCTGATTGCGGGCGGCTCTAACTTCCCCACAAGGAAGAAAGAAAAGCAGAACGCAGCCCGCGACAGCAATTACCGGGAATGGCAGGACATACAAGGGCTTCTTGATAAAATCCGCAGTACCGGCATGGGCGGTATCAGCGCAGACGACCCGCAGGCAGTACAGAAGTTAGAAAAGAAACTGGAAAGCCTTGAAAAATCACAGGAAACCATGAAAGCCGTAAACGCCTATTACCGTAAGCATAAGACCCTTGACGGCTGCCCGCATTTACCGCCGGAGGAACTGGAAAAACTGAAAGCAGACATGGCGAGCAGTTGGCATTTGGAGGACAAGCCATTTGCGACTTGGGCGTTATCCAACAACAGTGCAGAAATCCGGCGCGTGAAAGACCGTATCAAATCTCTTTCACAGCAAAAAGAAATCGGTTTTGTGGGTTGGAAATTTGACGGCGGCAAGGTGGAAGCAAACACCGAAGCGAACCGACTGCAAATCTTCTTTGAGGATAAGCCGGACGAAGCCACGCGGGAAGCCCTAAAAAGTAATGGCTTCCGTTGGTCGCCCAAAGCAGGGGCATGGCAGCGGCAGCTTACCAGTAACGCCTATTATGCGGCTGATTATGTCAAGGCGATTGTACCCCTTACGGGGGAAAAGCCTACCGAGTTACAACGGGCGCATATCCGGGCGCAAAAGGTAGATGCACAGGAGCAGCCGGAACAGGAAGCCCCACAGGACAAAGACACCTTTTCCATTTATCAGATAAAAGGCGGGGACGAAACAAGAGATTTGCGCTTTGAACCTTACGACCGTCTGACTGCCACAGGACACCGGGTAGACGCGAAAAACTATACACTTGTCTATTCCGCAGAGCTTACGCCGGGGACTTCCCTTGAAGATATTTACACCCGCTTTAATATCGACCACCCGAAAGATTTTAAGGGACACAGCCTTTCCGTTTCCGACGTGGTGGTGCTTCATCAGAACGGGCAGGACACCGCCCACTATGTAGACAGCTTCGGTTATAAGGAAGTGCCGGAGTTTTTCAAGGAGCAGGAAAATGCCCTCATTCCCGCCGACTTGGAAACGGGCGAAACAATCAAAACACCGAGAGGGACTTTCTATGTAACCGCCATGAGCCGCGAGCAAATGGAAGCTGCCGGATATGGATTGCACCACCAGTCCGACGACGGAAAATATCTGATTATGGGGAACGGCACTAGGGCTTTTGCTGTTCCCGTTCAGCCAGAGAACTATCTGAAAGCTGCCGAGCAGACCACAGAGCAAAACTACAACATGATTGACGGGCAGATAAACAACACCCCGACTACC
Source organism: Sellimonas catena (assembly GCF_027924685.1). Classification (NCBI taxonomy): domain Bacteria; kingdom Bacillati; phylum Bacillota; class Clostridia; order Lachnospirales; family Lachnospiraceae; genus Sellimonas; species Sellimonas catena. The sequence continues at coordinate 9,827 of NZ_BSBO01000043.1, read as the reverse complement.
GCAGAACTGGAAGCAAAGGTAAAGGCAGGAGAAACCATTTCCCTTGTTGACCTTGCGGAAGCTGTCAAGGCTGACAAGGAACGCGGCAAGGCAGCAAAAACGGAAAAGAAGCCCTCTATCCGGGCGCAGCTTAGAGCAGACAAAGAAAAAACCGCACAGAAAAAAGCGGCAAAATCAAAAAATCACGAATTGGAGGTATGAGCATGATTAGACTGACCGTTGAAGAAACAAACCTGTTGAGCATTTACAATGAGGGCGGTAAGCGCGGGCTTATGGAGAACATCAACGCTGCGCTGCCGTTTATGGACGAGGATATGCGGGAACTGGCGAAGCGCACCCTTGCGAAAATTGCACCTCTGACAGAAAATGAGTATACGGAGCTTGCCATTTTCGCCGCTGATGAGGTATGACCGGGCTAAAGCGGCTTACGCCGCCCCAAAGCCGGAAAGTCAACAGCCTTGTAAAAAAGGAGTGCTGCAACTGCGATAACGGACACTGTATTTTACTGGACGACGGGGAGGAATGTGTCTGCCCGCAGCTTATTTCCTATTCTCTTCTATGCAAATGGTTTCAGACCGCCGTACTTCCCTTTGATAAGCTGCTGTATGCAGAGCTTTTCAAGACCGAGGATAAAAAGCGTTGTACCGAGTGCGGAGCTTCTTTTGCGTCCACCTCTAACAGCGTCAAATACTGCCCGGACTGCCGGAAGCGTATTACCCGCAGACAGGCAGCGGAGCGCATGAGGAAACGACGCGCCCTTGTTACGCAGTAGGGGCAAAAAAAGCCTTGATTTACAGGGCTTTCCGGGTGTGAAAATGACGCGGCAAGGGTTTTATACCTTTTCCCTCAAAAATGGCGTTCTACTGCGTAACATTTTATCGCTGTACCCATAAGAAAGCCGGGGCGCGGATAGTCTTTACCGACTGTCTGCGTCCCGGCTTTTAAAACTTCAAAACCACTTTGTTTTTTCATCTCTGAATTGTGGCATATCATTTTGGGCGTATGGATTATAGGTATTGAGATTACAACCAAATTCTTTCAACTCCATTATTTTGTTATTTTCCGTCCATACTATTAAAGAAATTCCGTCAAATTCTTCAATATTACCATTATTCATTTTGTTTTTGAAATACCATTCTACAATAGTTTGATTTTCCTTATGAAAAAATTGTTTAATATCCCACACTAAGACTTTTCCACGAGTATTCCATTCATCAAACCAATGTTTTACTGTTTTTCGACTTTCATACTTAGGACTCCAACTTTCAGTGTAAATCACATCTTCTGTAAAAATACTATCAATCCCTAAATCTTGTTGTTTTAGCCACATATCAAACCATAAATGAATAATTCTTTCTCTTTCATTCATAACTTTTAAATCCTTTCTCTATATTGATTTGAGGGGTTGCACTCTTATCTGCGGTAAGTAAACGGTATATCGTAAGGGGGATATACCACGTAGCAACGACAAGCCGCCATATTAAAATGCCCCCGCCGATAATGCCGTCCAAAATGAAGTTAATGGCAACGATACCCACCGTTCCAGCTATGTCATATCCATGCGGTACAAGCCATACGAACATACGGCGAATGCCAAAGGGGATACCGCAGCACAGCCATACATAAAAGTAATTGGTCTACCCGTCCTCTGTAAAGATGTTCTTGAACATGAAGAATAAAAACAATGCAATAACGGCGGGCAAAACGTTTCTCTTGAAAAAGTCTTTCCAAATTTCTCCGCGTGTCATGGTATCACTCCTTTTCCATTGGAAATTGTGGGATAGCTTCTAACAGTTTCATTATGAGTGTTTGCCGTAAATCTTCGTCGATTTCCTCTTTGATAGTCCCGTCCGGCTGACACTTTTTTACCATTGCAAGGCGGTTGATTTCGTCGCCGTAACAATCAAGCACCTTTTCCAACGCCCATTTTTCGCCCACAACGGCAGCGCATATCGTTTCATAGTCCGGCATTTCCTGTTCCATTTTCTGACACTTCCTTTGCTGAAAATGTATCACTTTAGTATGTGGCTACTGTCTTTGATAGGAACTATTATATCACACAAGTATGAACAAAACTACTCCCCGCGTTCTTTCCCTTTTTCCCGTTCCGGCTCTCTTGGCTGCCGTAAAATGCTGTCTATGTTCTGTTTGATAACGTCGTACTCTTTGACCTGTTTTTTCAGTTTGCCATAGTCCGCGTAAAGGGCTTCTTTCTGTTCCCGGAGCTTTTCATAGTCTACTTGTAGCGCGGCGACATTCGGGAGCTTGGAAACGCCCGCCGTTTTTAGTGCCTTTGCCGCTGCTTCATGGAGTATCAGACTGCTTTCCTGCTTTGCCCGGTATGCGTCCTTATCCTTTGCCCTGCGGTATGCTTCATAGACAGGTTTTGTCTTTTGGTAGGTGGTAACGTGCTTCATCAGCACCGCCATGTTTGCAAGACGTTTCTCCACGCTCTTTAATGCGTCTGCTGTCTTTTCATTTTCCGCATTTACTTCCTCAATCCGGCTGACTAAATCTGCGTACTGCTCAATCTTATGTTCTGTCAAGAAATTCATAGTCTTTGCAGCCAGTTTCAGATTATGGATTTTCGCCCACTGTTCATAGCCCCGGCTCTGCGCTGCCTTGATACTGTTTTCAATGTCAATAAGCAGCGATACGCCGCGCTGCTCTTTGGGAGCTTTCGCCGCCTTTGTGCGCTTGCCCTCTATCCGTTCTTTGATTGCTTCCTCTGTATAATCTGCACCGAGGGTTTTTAAGCGGGTAAACCGTTCCTGTCCCGGAGCGCGGCAGGAGATATATTTTCCCGGCTTTATCTCATAGCCCGCTGCCTGTAACCGCTGCAACAATTCTTCAAAACTTGCCACTTGGGGGATAAGCGTATCAACGGTAATTTTCAGCTTGCCTTTCCAACTTGCACCGACCTTTTCCGCTTGATATTCTGCATAGCTTTTTCCCTTGCTGCCCTTACCCGGAACGACAACGGACAGCCCGTTTTCCCGGCACAGCTTATCGCTCATGTTCCGTATGCCATAGTAGCTGCGTTTATTGGAATTGTATTTGTGGTAGTCAACAAAATTGACCGCACAAAAAATGATATGGTTATGGATATGCCCTTTGTCTATGTGGGTAGTTAAGACGTATTCATGCTGTCCCTTTGTTACCGCGTCGGCAAGCTGTTTCCCGATTTCGTGGGCTTTCTCATAATCCACTTCCCCCGGCTCAAAGGACTGTATCAAATGGTGGGCGAGATTGTTCCCTTTCTCTATGGCTTGTGCAAGCGTAAATCCAAACTCAATATCTGCCGTTTCATAGCTGCACCCAAAGGAGGACACAAGCGTTTTCCCGTCTGTTTTATCCGGGTTTTGGATATAGTCAAGGGCTTTGCTCAACGTGCTTTTAATAGGCTTAATCTTTGTAACCGCCATATCTCCGCAAGCACCCCCTTTATTTCCTCTATGTCCTCTTGGTAGACGCTGCCTGTCGCGTTGACACGCTTTGCAATCTGATTGATATTGACCCCGATTTTCTGTATCTCCGCTGTCATGGCTTTTATGTCGCTATGGTCTGTCTGAATGATATACCCGTCAATGGCAATCTTGCGAAGATACGCCGCCATGTTCCGGGTGGGGACGAGCTTCATTTTCTGCTCAATCAATGCCCGTTCTTCCTCTGTTACATAGAATTTGATTTGTACTTTTCTTTTGCGTCCATTCATGCAATCACTCCTTTCCGTTCCGAGGGTTTGGGACACTTCCCAACAAGCAATTTTCAACCGACGCACCGCAGGACGGGAGGGAGAAAATACGGAAAAGGGTACTCTTTTCCTATGCTTGCTACGAAAGTTTTTTCCTCACTGGTTACTACAACGCAATGCTCTATATGCCAAAAAAGAGCAAAAGAAAAACGCTGCAATCTGTAAAGATTACAACGCTTCCTAAATCATATTCAATTTGCCGGACACATTTATTTGTCCTCTTTTTCGACTTCTGAAATTTCTTTTGCAGTTGCCGTTACAATCCGTATGCCATTATCGCTCATATCATCAAGGAGAGCGTCGAGCTGCCGCCGCTTTGTATCTTTTTGGGTGGGCGTATCTAAAAGAAACTGGTCTACGGATATATTGTAACGAAGCATAAGCTCAAAAAAGATTTGCAGACTGGGGTGCTGTCCTTTGTTTTCGATATTTGCAAGATAGCGAGGAGAAATATACATTTCATCACTTACCTGTTTGCGGCTTTCTTTGCGCCCCGTCCGCGCAGCTTTTATAGCTTCTCCAAATGCCTTGAAGTCATATTTTTCTACCGGTCTTTTTGCCATATTTATTCACCCAGTTACATTTTACTGTTCCCCTTTCTCTTTGGATATGTCTATACAGTTCCACTAAATAGCCATAATAATTCATATTTATATACTTGCTATTGTTCGTGTGTCCGACTATAATTATTATGATAAGATTTTCAGAAAGGACGGGTGTTGTTATGGAATATATGTCTTGCCCCGAAGCAGCAAAGAAGTGGGGAATTTCTGAAAGGCGGGTACAGATACTTTGCAGGGAGAAACGCATACAGGGTGTTTCAAAACTTGGGTATATGTGGTTGATACCAAAAGACGCGGAAAAACCGATTGACGGTAGAACCAAACAAGGAAAGGAGCTATACCATGAATAAAGTTTTGATTATAGATGATGATAAGGAACTTTGTGCGCTGATTAAACGCAGCGTGCTATCAGAAGATATAGAAGCTGATTTTTGTAATACGGGAAAAGAGGGATTACAAAAATTAAAAGAGAGAGAATATCAACTTGTGATACTGGACGTTATGATGCCTGGTATGGACGGATTTGAAACATTGGAAGAAATTAGAAAAGAAAGCAGCCTGCCGATTTTGATGTTTACATCAAAAAATGACAGTGCTTCTAAAGTACGCGGTTTAAGGGCAGGAACTGATGATTATTTGACAAAACCTTTTGACATGGACGAACTGATAGCCCGTATCGTTTCCCTTATACGCCGTTATACCCGTTTCAATCAACAGGACGGAATATCACAGCAACTTGAATTTGACGGGTTGAAAATTGATATTGAAAATCGTTCTGTTACTACGGAAAATGGAACTTTTGAATTGCCTCCAAAAGAATTTGACTTACTCTTATACTGCGCGAAAAATCAAGGGAAAATTCTGACAAAGCAACAGATTTATGAAGAAGTGTGGAGAGAGGAATATTTCTATGATGACAGCAACATTATGGCGATTATCAGCCGACTTCGCAAGAAATTAGAGGTAAATCCCGGAAGTCCAAAATATATTCAAACGATTAAAGGTATCGGTTATCGTTTTAACAAGGAGGTTTGATTTTCTATGGAAGCAGTCATTTTTCTATCCATAATAATTGCACTTTTCTCTATTCTTGTTTCCTGCTTTGCTATTCGACGTGTTAAAAAACAGATAGCCGAGATAACAGACGCATTGATTGATGTAAAAAACGGAAATGGAAACAGACGTATTTTATCTGCAACAAATGAACTGGTAGCCCCTCTTGCCTATGAAATAAATGAGATTGTTGTGTCTTATGAGAGCAGGCTTTCTACTGTCCGGCAGACAGAAGAAACAAACCGACAGCTTATGACAAGTCTTTCCCATGATGTTCGGACACCGCTTACAACGCTTATTGGGTATCTTGACGCTGCACATAAAGGAATTGTTACAGGAAAAGACAGGGACGACTATATCGAAACAGCCCGCCGCAAAGCTCACGATTTGAAAGAATATATGGATGTTCTTTTTGACTGGTTCAAATTAAATTCTAATGAGTTTGCTATGGATATAAATATTGTTGAAGCTGCGGAGCTGACACGAAATATCTTGATTGACTGGATACCCATATTTGAAGATAAGCAGATAGATTACAATATTGATATTCCCGAACAGCCTTTCCGGGTAAAACTTGATACGGACGGCTATATGCGGATATTGAACAATCTTATTCAGAATGTAATTTCTCGCAGTCATGCGGATAAAATAGAAATAATCCTATCAAAGCAGGAAAAAAATATGCAAATCCGATTAGCAGATAATGGAATAGGGATTGAAAAAGAAGATTTGAAGCATATTTTTGAACGGCTCTATAAATGCGATAAGGGACGGTCTGAAAAAGGCAGCGGTCTTGGGCTTTCTATCGCACACCAACTTGTAGAAAAAATGAACGGCACAATAACAGCAAATAGCACACAGGGAACAGGAACGGAATTTACTTTGCTTTTTCCCTTAGCAAATTAAGGTTCTCCCGTTCTTTTGACGGGAGCCTTAATTATTTTTGGGACAATATTTCAAATTGCAAGGTTAATGCAAGGTTGCGGCAAGGTTAATGCAAGGTTGGTATGATAGAATAGTTTACAGAACAGGAGGTTTGAATATGGACAAAAATTATATCATTGAAACAAAAAATCTTACCAAACAGTACGGCTCACAAAAGAGTGTCGCTGACTTAAATATTCATGTGCAGAAAGGGAGAATTTACGGACTGCTTGGAAGAAACGGAGCCGGAAAAACGACCACTATGAAAATGCTACTTGGATTGACAAAGCCAACTTCCGGCGAAGTTAAAATATGGGGAAAGTCTTTGCAGGGGAATGAAAAGAAATTGTTGCCCCGTATCGGTAGTCTGATTGAGTCACCCGGTTTTTACCCTAATTTGACTGCTACGGAAAACTTACAAATTTTTGCTACCTTACGGGGCATACCCAACCGTCATTCAATTAAAAACACATTGGATTTGGTAGGATTGCCTTATAAAGACAAAAAACTGTTTTCCCAGTATTCTCTTGGTATGAAACAACGGCTTGCGATTGCACTTGCAGTTATGCACGACCCTGAACTTCTGATTTTAGATGAACCTATCAATGGGCTTGACCCGATTGGAATTGCAGAAGTACGTTCTTTTATTCGCGAGCTTTGCGATACAAAGGGAAAAACAATTTTAATTTCCAGTCATATCCTTTCGGAGATTTCTTTGCTAGCAGATGATATTGGAATTATCGACCATGGCGCACTATTGGAAGAAGAAAGTCTTGCGGAACTGGAACAAAAAAGCAGCAAACATATCCGATTTACTCTTTCTGATACCGCACAGGCAGCAAGAATTTTAGAGCGTACTTTCCATGAGAGTCATTTCTCTATACAGGACGACCACAATTTACGCTTGCATAATCTTGATTTGTCCGTAGGAAAAATCGTGACTGCTTTTGTAGAAAATGGATTGGAGGTATCAGAAGCCCATACTTGTGAAGAAAGTCTTGAAGATTACTTCAAGCGTGTGACAGGAGGCGAAGGAATTGCTTAAACTGATTAAGTGCGAATTTTGGAAATTAAAGCGAAAAAGACTGTTGTATGCACTGATGTCATTGTCGTTATTTTTTCCGTTGATTTTGGCATATATGGCAAAGGCGGGAACTGGTGCAGATACAACAGAACACTATCTTCAAACCCGATTTGATTATGTCTATACAATGATGTTGGGATATGGTTTAGTTTTTTTGCTTCCATGTCTAATTGGTATCATTGCCGCTATTTTGTTTTTTATAGAAAGAGATTGTGATACTTCCAAAAACCTTAGAACAATTCCAGTTACAAATACACAACTCATTATGGCAAAAATTTCTATGCTCTTTATTTTCAGCGTTGCATTTTGTCTGATAAGCACATTGTCTGTTGCGTTGTTTTGTAAATTGTTTCATGTAGGAATGGTTTACGGTATGACTTATAAGATATTTATGAGCCTTATTTTTGGAGTTCTTATCGTAGCAGCTTCTTTACCGATTGTATTTTTAATTATTTACTTTAACAAAAGTTTTTTACTTTCTATCCTGCTTGCTTTTTTTTATTCCATTTTTAACTGGGGCATACTGGGAACGATTGGGACATCTATAAGTGCTGCCAAAATTGCTTTCTTAAATTCTTTTCCGGTTATATGTGTTATGAACTGGACAAGCGGCTTAATGATGGATAATTTGCAAAAAGATAATCTTTTGCCGGAAGCCTATGCGATTGTACCAACTACTTTCCATACAATTTTTATTATGGCAATTACAGTTGTACTTTCTTTGTGGCTGATAATTCGCTTTTATAAAAAATGGACGAGGTAAAAGATATGAGAAATATAATAAAAACTGAATTTTTAAAATTAAAACGATATTCTGTAATAAAAGCCGGAATTATTATGACAACACTTTCTCCGTTGCTGTCACTGTTTTATTCCACAGCCAACGGTGGACCGACATGGACGTTTGACTATTTTATGCAACAGGTTATGATTAGTAATTGTACCTTATTTTTTCCGATTATTATTGCACTGATTGCAGGTTATATCATAACAAGGGAATATACAGACGATACTATGAAGAATATATTAACAATTCCTATTCCATATAAACAGTTACTTTCTGGAAAATTACTTATTCTATTGCTGTTGACAATCAGCTTTAGTCTTATAGGTTGTGTGATAGCATTAGTAATCAATATTATTGTCGGATTTCCGGGAGTTCATTTTGGCAATCTACTCAATATGTTTATTCGTGTTACTGGGGCGAATATAGGAATTTATATTTCAGTCTTGCCGATTATTCTGATATTCTGTTGTTCGGCAAATAATTTTTTGGGTGGAGTTGCACTAGCTTTTGTGTATGGATATTTTGGAACTTTTGAAGGAACACTGTTAAATTATTATCCGATTAAAGCAAGCATGATTTTAGTAGACCCTACTTGTGGTGCGGAATATGGTTATACTTATCACATTTTCCCCGCTTTCATTACAATAGTTTTGACTTTCTTGATTTCTATGATTATTCTTGCAAATAAAAAGAAAGAACCCGGTACATTGACTGTTGGTAAGAAGAAAAAAGCAGTTAGAAAAAAAGGTTGGTAAATACCAAAAAGATTGAACCGAAAATATGTATCATCTATTTAATAATTATGGAGGTAAAGATATGATGTATAGGACAGAATTATTAGAAGAAATTACTATTGAAAATGCGACAGTGAAAATCAATGCCAAAATAGAGGAAATGGAAAAGGAAAGCTATCGCCTTGTCACAATGTCATTTTGGGGAACCGAAAGGGCTGTATTGGTTTTCAAAAAAGGATTAAAGGGCAGTTTGCTTTAATATGTAGCTATCTAAATAGAAAATTACTCATTCTAAATTAACATCGGAGGTATAACTTATGGAAAAGGAAACAACAGGAACTGTAATTTCAGTTACAAAACAATGGTGGTTAAAAGTAAATCGTAAACCTGTCCGTACCCATGCTATGGATGGTGCAGCTTTTCCACATATTATCAAGGTCAAATACACGATAGGCGTCAAAGATTACACCTGCCAAAAATGGATTGGCGCAGGAAACAAAATTCCTGACAAGGGAACAACGATTAAAGTTATCTATTGTGAAGATAAACCATCAAAAGCAAGAATTGAACTCTGATTCAAATAGCTTGATATGGTAGGTTTTATTCGGTGTGGAGTAACAAGTTTTGGTAATTTGGATTCCTCACTACTGAAAAAATAGTGTCTTTTATGCACACTTCCTAATTCTACGCTACGACAGCAAAAGAAAAAAAGCCGTCGTAGCGCAGACATATTTTCACGCGCATTTGAAGCGGTGGCTTTAATTTTTAGAGCCGCCGCTTCTTTTTGTCTACTGCTAACATGTAAGTAGGTAATCATCCGTACCTTCAAATCCCTTCCTGCATTTGATAAGATGGTCTCAAATGATGGAGGTAATACCAATGGATATGAATAATAATGTAATCTCAAAAGCTGATCTTTGGGCAGATC
>NZ_BSBO01000042.1:0-33468 GCF_027924685.1 Sellimonas catena | reverse complement strand
CAAGTTTTACTGCCTGTACTTTGTATTCATGGTCATATTTACGTGCCACTTTGAATGCCTCCTTATTCTCTTGGTTTTATTATGAAATCCTTGAGAATAAGCTGTCAACTTTTTTTATACCACACCAGTACTTTTTCACTCGTTAAAAAGTTTTGAGAATATTTTATATTTTTGTTCATGTAATCACTCCTTCTTAATTACAAATTTTTAGCATCTACTAATATACCAATATTGCAGGAATCAAGATTAGAATACAAGTATTGGCATAATTTTTCCTGTTCAGCACGACTCAAAACTCTCATTTCCTTCGTTTGACGTTTTATCTGTATAGATCGTGCGTCACAAGAAATGGCTTTCCCGTTTCGGGTGGCAAATTGTAAGACATTTCGAATTAGAGATAAAATATCTGAAACAGTTTTAGAGGAAAGTCCATTCTCCTTTAATCCACCAGAAACAAGGAAAAAATTACACTGCGTTTCAATAAACTCGTGTGTTATATCACGCAATTGTTTGCTTCCGAACACAGGAAGTATATACGAGCTGAGAAGATTCCTATATTTGTTGCTTGTAGATTCCTTCACTTTAGGACATATAGCTTGAAACCATTCCATAGCAACCTGTTCAAATTGATCTGAGCTAATTTCTGGATCGACAGTGACAGAATTACTCGTGCACGAACTTTGACTGATAAGTTTTGCCTTGACTTCTCGATATGACTTTGCATAAACATAACCGTAATTGGCTTTGCCTGTAGAAGATCGGGACTTAATGTATCTTCCTTCCCATCTGCCGTCTTTCCTTTTGTAAATATTTTCTCCTTTTCGTGCCATAAGGTACACCTCCTTCAATATGACTATAATTCTGACGGCAAATTGTGACTTTGGAACTTTCTAAGATGGATTTTTGTGCAAAACCTCGTGTTTTATGTCCCTAACATATTGACAAACAGTGCGACAATTTGTAAAATAAAGATATAAACTAAAAAAAACAGAGAAGAATGCGATTCGTGGAGTAATGTACTCTACGAATTTTTTATTTTAAAGAACCTCAAGATAGCTCATATTGTCGTCTTGGGGTTCTTTTCATTCTATCATTTAATGCAATCTGCCTATAAAATTTTATCATATTGCATTTATAAATGCAACTTGCACCCGATGTTGGTTGTTGAGATTTTTGGTACATTTTATAATGTATAGCAGAATCATACACAGCATGGAGGTGATTGAAACGCAACCGGAAATTGATTACGTTAAGATTGGTCAGCGCATTAGAGCTGCCCGACTGGAAAAGGGTTATAGTCAGGCTGATTTGGGTGCGTTGGTTGGTTGCTCGAACAATCATATGAGCCATGTTGAAGTTGGACAGACGAAAGTTTCTTTGGCAATGCTTCTAAAACTGGCATTCGTCTTGGAAAAGAACTTTGACTATTTTTTACTGGATACCCCATATGCAAAATGCGACAGCATCATTGATAATGAGATTGCTGCAAAACTGAAAAAGTGTAATGTAACAACATTGATAACCGTAGGAAAGTTGATTGATGTCTTGATTGACCAGCAAGAGATGATAAAAAAAGCGGAGCTTGATTGATATAATGAAAAAGAAGCCCATTGACGGTACAGAGTGAACTGCTATGGGGTTCTTTTTTGCAGCACAATATACTGATTCTTTAAGAAGCAAAAAGTCCACCAGTCATGATGCACTACGCATCGTACTGGTGGACTTTTTCTGTAAAGATATAAAAATAGATATTCATATATCGCCATAACCAATGTCGTTATCGTAGGCATGAAGATCTTCTTTCAGGAAATCTGCTTTACGAATATACATCGAATTTACCAGCTCTCCTTTTTCGTGGAGCAGGCTGAATTTGTAGTCTAATAATGCTGCCGGTACATAGAGCATTTTAGCCGTTTCAAAAAATGTGTGTTCCGAAAGGCATTCCAGGACTTTCCCATCTTCTAACAGAAGCTCCGCCGCAAAGAAGTTTGCTTCATTTTCTTCGATTGATCTATCATCAAAAACTTCCATTTCTTGAAAGCCGTGCATCATAGCGATTTTTGTATGCAGGACAGCGTGTCCTAATTCATGTGCGACTAATATACGCTCCAGGATACCGTTCACATTGTGATCTATCACGATATTCTTTTGTCTGGACTGGTAATAGAAGAAGCCCTTCAATTTCTTCTGTAAATCGTAATAGTGGATTTTGATACCTAACAGCTGACATAGCTCGTAAGGGTCTCTGGTGTGATATTTTCGCACAAGCTTATCGACAGTTTCAATGATATGCTCTGCCGTTTTCATTTGCTTCACCTCCGAATCGCACACAGAAAACATATTCTGTGCTTGAGGATTTTACTCTTTATCTTTATGCTTTCTGTATTTCTTCGGAGTGTACTTTTCCCGTGCTGTTTTCTTAGAGTCCATATAAACTGACATAATCGCCTGGAAGAATACATCTTTTGCGTCCTCGTCCAATTCTCCACCGGCAAACAGAGAATTTACACGACCCAACACTTCCTGAGCTTCTTTTGCTCCTTTTGAACCGAAGTTTTCCTTTGCCTCTAAAATAAACATATCCTGATCTATATGGCTCTGGCTATCCGTTTCAGATTCGTCCAAAAGATAGGACACAGAGATATGCAGTGCTTCAGCAAGTTTTCTGATGTTGCTTTTTCTGGGGAGTGTTCCGAGCTGCTCATAGGTGTAAAGGGATCTTTCGGAAATGCCGGTCATCTGGGCAAGCTCCGTTTGAGATAGGTTCATAGCCAAACGAGCTTCTTTAATTTTTTCTCCAAATGTCATGGTAGTATCCTTCCTTTCAAAAAATATTTATTCGTAACTTCCGATTATTTGTTGACAAACTTCTGGAAAATGCTATAATAAGAATCATAACAGAAGTTTTAATTCCACTTAATTATATATCGGAACTTTTATAAAGTCAAGAACTTCCGATTTCACTTCTGTTATTTTAATCAAATATCGGAAGTTATAGTCATTCTTGTCCCATGGTATTTGTTTCCCTTTAGCCAAGTGACAGGAGTTAGAAAGGAATTCTTATTTTATGGATTAGGCTGAAAGGAGATTCTGAATGAGCAGATATAATACACAGGTATTAAGCAGTATTCGAATGCTTTGCCGGATGCAGAACATTGACGAGAAGGTTCTGTATGAAAGAGCAAAGCTGATTTTATCCATATATCGAGAGGTGTGCTGGTCTACCATTGATCGTGCGAATGATGTATGTGATACCCTTATTTGTACTTACGGTGACAGCTTAGATGGTGCATTGATTTATCTGGAGAACTTTGCTCCGGATGAAGCGAGAGAACGATTTGAAGAACGCATTCGCAGCTTATTTGAGACAAAGTGGATCATTGAACTGGTAGATATGGCTATGTTGAAAATCAGAGAATATCCAGATAAAGGCGCTCTGTACTGTGAGATTATCTCAAAGGCATATCTCAACCGCTTCAAGTACAGGGAATCAGAAATGCTGGAGGTTTTGAATATGGAACGCAGCACCTACTATGACCGAAAGAAAGAAGCGATACTGTTATTTGGTCTGTCACTTTGGGGAACAGCCATTCCTAAATTGAAAGATTTCCTGGAAAGTGCCCGGGAGGAAGAAGCATTGTGTTATTGTGAATGCTAAGACAGGATTTTAGTCCGACTAAAATCCGATGAAAATACGACGGTTCCCCTACTGAAAGTCCGACTTGTCCAGTGTTAAAATGGCTATGCTGGGAGATAGCGGCATAAAATTGAATAGAGAGAGTTACGCCTCGTGCCTGTAATGGGTACGGGGCTTTTTTTATACCTGCCTATTTTCCCCCATAATTAACACAAAGGCATGAACGAGAGCTTGGAGTAATTTACTCCGGCTCTTTTTTTATGCCTGCAAGGAGGACAGGCAGATGGCAAAGGGTATTGAGAATCGGGCACGATCTCCTCCCGCTGTTTTTGATTTTGCAACTTCACAAATTCAAAAACACGGAGGAACGAAAATGTATTACGACTTGGTTGAAAGCGGAAAAAGAATTAAAGCCTTGAGAAAGGAACATGGGCTTACACAGGAACAGCTTGCGGAGCAGTTAGGTGTTGCCGCAAACACCATTGCACGAATTGAAACCGGCAACAGAGGTATCTCTATTGATTTGGCAATCGAACTGGTTGTGCGCTTTGAGACAACCCTTGATTACATATTTTTAGGTCGTGAATAACCTCAAAACTATACCTACGAGGCAATAAAAACTTGCATGAGGAACAGGTACAATTTAGATACAGCCAAAGAAAATCGGCTGCTTGATCCTTGAAAACTGAATACACAGTCATCGAATACGTTCCTGTTGCCGGTGCGAGAGCATCAGCCACATCAGCGGTACGCCGAGACGTATCGGATAGAGAAACAGAACGACTTTCTTCTATAAATTAAGCGCTTGTCTCTCTCCCGATGCCAGCGATCAATACTGGCTTGTAAATATTGGGTTGCTCCCAATACGGCCATGAAAGCAACAGGATTAAAGATACTTCTCTACGGAGCTGGCGGAGAACCCGGCAGAGGTTAGATTCCTATGGAACTGATTCGCAATCAGTCGTTCGGTGATTCCCTGAGGGCGTAAGCCCTCTTTCCCAGGGGTGCGTGGCAAATATGGGACACATAGACTTTTGGACTGACTGCCTGATTCCTTTCTGGCAGTCAGTTATTACATAGCCAACGAAAGGAGGTCATGGCACATGATGAAAGAAAATTGGGTATATTGCCGTGGTGATATTTATTGCGCCAAGCTGGACCCGGTAGTTGGGTCGGAACAAGGCGGCATCCGTCCGGTTATCGTCATTCAGAACGATACCGGTAATAAACACGCTCCCACATTGATTGTGGCAACGGTCACCACCAGAATCCATAAGAAAGCGAATATGCCGACGCACTTTGTTATTTACGACAATCCTGCATTCAAAGAAGCGTCCGTTGTTCAGCTGGAACAGATTCGTACCATTGATAAAAGCAGGATTGATAATTACTTAGGTAAGGTAACGCCCCGTGAAATGGTAGCGATTGAGAAAGCCTTATCTGTCAGCCTGGCAATGGAACAGCTGAAAAAGCGTTCCCCAAAACATAAAGCAAAGAGAGCGAAGGAGTGAACATAAATGTTTGAAGAAAGAATCGCTGCCATGAATCAGCGCACCGAAGAAGCGATGGCTGCTAACGCAGTTCAGTTTGATAAGAGAACCTATACGGTTGATGAGATTCAGGATATTCTGGGCATCAGCAGAACCAGCGCATACAACCTTGTGAAAAAGAAAGTTTTCCATAGCGTCCGCATCGGTGGCAGTATCAGAATCTCCAAAAAGAGTTTTGATGAGTGGTTGGATCATCAAATGTAAGATTTGTCAAGGGCGTCGTACAACCCGGCGACAAACTTCAAAACATATTGAGAGTTCGATAAAATGTAGCCATGACAAGAAACACATGGCTACATTTTTTACATAGGAGGTTGTACGATGGCGGAAATGAGAAAACGCACGAGTATGTCTGTTCTGGAAATGGGCAGGATGCTCGGTCTTGGTAAAACGGAGTCATACTGGCTCATTAAGAAGAATTACTTCAAAACCATTCTTGTCGGCAACACCATGAGGGTGATGATCGACAGCTTTGAAGAATGGTATGCCAATCAGTTCAAATACCAGAAGGTCGATGGAACCCCTCCCGGCGAGGAATTGAAGAAAACTACATATTCAATGGAGGAGCTTGGACAGCGCCTTGGGCTGAAAGAAGCGACTGCTTACGAACTGGTTGCCAAAGGGCATTTTGATGTGGTCGATGTCCTGGGCAAGCGCAGAGTGACAAAGGAGAGCTTTGAAAGATGGTATGCTTCTCAAACCGATTACCGCACGGTAGAGGATCAGGAACTGGATGCAGATATTATGGCATCCACCTACGGTCTGCCGGAAATGGCAAGAATGCTTGGGGTACATCGTCAGACCATTTACTATATCGTTGCCAATGAAGATTTTGAGCTTATCAAGGTTGGCAGGTATAAGCGAGCTACCAAAGAGAGCTTTGAAAAATGGTATCACAATCAGACCCGCTACCAGTTAGCGGAAGATAGACAGGAAAGGAGCTGATTACATGGCATCTATCGTTAAGAGAAAAAAGAAGTATTCTGTGGTTTATACATACACCGATGAGAACGGCAACAAGCGTCAGAAGTGGGAAACCTTTGAAACGAATGCCGAAGCAAAGAAAAGGAAGTTGCAGGTTGAATATGAGCAGGAGTCCGGAACCTTTATTCCCCCTTCTGCTAAAACCGTCAATGATCTTTTGGATGAGTATATGTCAATCTATGGTGTGAACACCTGGGCGATGTCTACCTATGAAAGCAGAAAGAGCCTGATTGCAAACTATATTCGTCCCCTCATCGGTGATATGAAGCTGGAGGATGTCACGCCGAGAATCATGGACAAGTATTACCGAGATTTGCTTTCTGTCAAAGCGGTTTCTTCTAAGTATGTAAAAGCCCGTACAGAATATCTGACTCCGCATACTGTCCGAGAGGTTCACAAGACATTGCGAAATGCTTTCAATCAAGCGGTCAAGTGGGAATTGATGACCAGAAACCCTGTGGAGCACGCTACGCTGCCGAAAGAAGAACACAAGACCAGGGATATCTGGACAGCAGAAGTGCTCCAGAAGGCTCTGGAAGCCTGTGACGATGATATTCTTCGTCTGGCTATTAACCTTGCCTTCTCCTGTTCCCTGCGAATGGGCGAGCTTCTGGGGCTTACCTGGGACTGTATTGACATTTCCCCCACCAGTATTGAACTTGGTCAGGCAAGCATCTTCGTTGAAAAGGAGTTGCAGAGAGTAAATCGTGAAGCGATGGCAGATCTGGACGGTAAGGACATCATGTTCAAGTTCCCACCGACCTTCGCCAGTACGCATACCGCATTGGTTCTCAAAACTCCTAAGACCAAAACAAGTGTCCGCAAGGTGTTCTTACCGAAAACCGTAGCGGAAATGTTGGTACAGCGAAAGGCTGACATCGAAGAACTGAAAGACCTTTTCGGTGACGAGTTCGTAGACTTCAATCTGGTTTTCTGTTCTTCCAATGGCAAGCCGATTGAGGGGCAGGTTATCAACCGTGCTTTCAATAAGCTGATTGAGGAGAAGGGACTGCCGAAAGTGGTTTTCCATAGTCTCCGACATTCCAGTATCACTTACAAGCTGAAGCTGAACGGCGGCGATATGAAATCCGTTCAAGGCGATTCCGGTCATGCACAGGTCAAGATGGTAGCGGATGTTTACTCCCATATCATCGACGATGACCGCAGACTGAACGCTGAAAGAATGGAAGCTGCGTTCTACTCAGGCAGACAGGCAACGCCTGAGCCGGTTCAACCAGCCGCAACGGAAAGCTCCGCTGATGATAAAGAACTTCTTCTGAAGCTTCTGCAAAATCCGGAAATGGCAGCACTCCTGAAGTCGCTGGCAAAAACATTATAGTAACTGCAAGGGCAGATCCTTTTACATAGCTACAATAGCTGTAAAAGGGTCTGCCCTTATTTTTTTGTTATGGAGGTCAACGAGTATGGATAGAATCTTTATGGACGAGTATTACGAGCATCTGAGAGCTGACAATATCGAGGCATTTTCCAAGGAAAGGAACGACGAATATGTTGGCAGAGCTGAGGAATACAAAGCAGCAAAGTCGGCATTGCTTGAAGGATTGGGACTTGAGCATTTGTTTGACCATAGCCATGAACTGACTCCGAAAGAGAAAGAAATATGGATGCTGTTCGATAGGGTTGATGTAGCAGAGCTTCTTGCAAGGGATGCTTTTGCCAAGGGTGCTTATATGCTCGGCGCTGAGGATAGAGAGATTATGCTGAAATAAAAAAAGACCTGCTTCGGCGGGTCTAAATTACATAGAATCATTGAGTCTGAAAAACCTTTGAAATTCTTAATAATTCTGGTTGAAAAATTCATTTTGAAATGATATATAAAACAGACTGAAATCTGTGTCTAAGGACACCCGCACCCTCACACGAGAATGAATAGGATTTCCTATCATTTCGCATCACGAGAAGTTACATAGTGACATTTACTTGCACTTGCAACGTCCACCAAAAATCGAAAGACTTGCTAATTTCGAGCCAATCGGACGGTGTAAAATCCCTCTGAATTAGCTATCACAGCGTAGTATCAGATGGGATTTGAAATGCTGAAAAACCTTGTATTTCCAAGCATTTTTAAGCATTAGATGCCACTTCCCGATGTCGTATCGGGTCTACTCCTAAGCGGTAGGTCGGGTGTTCGAATCACCTCGGGAACGGGTTTTAAAAGCAGGAATTATCAGCCGAAAAGGCGAAATAATCTCCTGCTTTTTACTTTGTCCTTTGTAGATTTAGGGAGGCAAAAAGCCTGCAACATGGTATAATTGCTTTATAGGGAAAGAGATCGTTGGTGTGCTGAATTGATTCGTTGAAATTCGAGAGGCAGGTATAGCTATGAGCAAAACAGAAAAAGAATTGGTAGTTATTGATGAAAAAGCTCAAGAACCAAGCAGTGAAGTGGCACACTATAATATTAAGAGCATGATTTATGTTATACGCAATAAGCAGGTTATGCTGGATAGCGATTTAGCCATGTTGTATCAGGTGGAAACAAGAGTTTTTAATCAGGCTGTAAAAAGAAATATAGCACGCTTTCCGGATAGTTTTAGGTTTCAAATTAGTAAAGACGAGTATGAGGCTTTGAGATCACAAATTGTGACCTCAAAAGAGGAGGATGCTAATGGTAACAAAAAAGGTGGCAGAAGATATTTACCTTATGTTTTTACTGAACAGGGAATCGCAATGTTATCGGCTGTTTTAAGAAGCGATGTTGCTATTCAAGTTAGTATCAATATTATGAATGCATTTGTAGAGATGAGGCGTTTTATAGCCAATAACGCTTTGCTTTTTGAACGTATCAGCAACATAGAACTAAAACAGCTGGAATACCAGAAACAGACTGATGAGAAATTAGAGCAGATATTTGAGTACATATCCGGGCATGAGGAAGCTGGCCAGAAAGTGTTTTTTGATGGTCAGATTTATGATGCATTCAGTTTGATTGTCAGTCTGATACAAAAGGCAGAAAAAGAAATTACACTGATAGATGGATATGTGGATGTGGGAACATTAAATTTACTCTCCAAGAAAAATGAAAACGTGTCTGTTACAATCTACACTCAAAAACGGACAAGACTTACCAAAACAGATGTGGAGAATTTCAATGCACAGTATCCAACTCTGGAAGTGAAATACACAAAGGTGTTCCATGATCGCTTTTTAATTCTTGATAGAGGTACAGCTTATCATGTGGGAGCATCATTAAAGGATGCAGGAAAAAAGTGTTTTGGGATTAACCTTATTCAAGATGCAGGGATCATCAGGGATATATTGCAGAGGTTAGAACTGGAAACGGAGGAATGAGTTTCAAAAGCAGGAATTATTAGCTGAAAATGCGAAACAGTTCCTGCTTTTTATTTTTTGAAAGGGGAATTTTTATGCAAAAACTTCTCTCATTTCACAGAGAATATACATTTGACGGGAAGAAGTATTTTTATGATAAATGCAGGAAAAAGTACATCTTAAAAACACCGGAAAAAATCAAACGGCAGACAACGGTCAAATTTTTCAGATGGAAACTGCATATCCCTTTAAGAAACATACAGACCGAAGTTTCCATGAAGCGGTACGGATATCCGGAACGAAGAGACCGGGCAGATATACTGATTTTACGGCCCGATGGAAATACAATTCTGGCTGTAGTGGAGTGCAAGGCAGCGTATATTCCGATCGATGAGAAGGTAATTGCTCAGCTGTTGCGCTATGCCGAAGCTTTAAATTCAGAATTTGCTTTCGCAACGAACGGAAGTGATCTGAGAGTATTTCGGTTTGATCAGAGATCCGGATATAAAGAGACAGAATGTCCTGCCTCATACAAACGGATGTGCAGATCTAACTGTAATGAAACACCACAGGCAATGACACTTTCTTCACGTCCGGATTTAAAGACGCTTGAGAATATCACATATGTACGCAGACATTATGACAGCTATATAGGAAGACAGACCAGGGAGCATCTGAAGAAAAAACGATACTGGCCGCAGCAGTAGACGATGGGAATAGATGCCATCATGCGCTGCAATTAATATTAGATACAAATATGGAACTATGTCATACCAAAGAAGGAGTGCGTTGCTTTATAAACCACAGCGGGAAAATTAATGTCGGCCGCAAAGGCAGGGCAAAAGTGCAGGAAGTGCTTGAGTATGTAAGAAAGAAAATGCCTTCGTTAGTGGACGAAAAGAACGGGCGGATACATTTGGGAGAATTTCGAACTGACAGGTTACTATATGTTACTTCTGAGGAATTTATTGATTTCTTTGAACACGTGATAAGCTCCGTTCTGATTCTTGAAGCGTTTAGAAAGATGAAAAATGGAAAAGATGTGCAAAGGGAATAAGATACGTTAGCAATAGGGAGAAGATTTGCAGATAGACAGTTCCGGCAAATTTGCTTATAATTATGATAATCGGATTGTAAGAAAAATATCTGCTGTTTTGGAGGGCTGTTATGCTGAGCATATATCTGGGAGAAATGGATCAGGCAATTTACTATCCGCCTGTATACTTTGACAATCAGTATGAAGATGAGTGGATTACAGATAAATTATCCATGGAAATGATAAAGGACGTAGATAAATCGGAAGTTATCGGACCGCATTTAATAGAAAGTCCTGTACTGGGTCCTATTTCTGTAAAAGAGATTTCGGGTGGAGTAAAAACGCTTATCCTGATGGCATTTGACCAGTCGGGTAAAATATTTAATGCTTCTGCCTGCGGAGACAACTGCGCAAAATGGATTTTGAAAATAGGCGAAGAAAAAGACCTGACGATTAATCTTCGTCATATTATGGATTTTGGAAATGAAAAATTTGAAATCAAAATTCTCAATACGGGAGAAATTGTTCATGATATGGGGCAGTTTGTGGAAATCGCTGGTAGATATGTGTAGGTGAAGAGTGATGAGAGGAAAATATAAGATCGTTGTAAAAAATAACCGGCTTCACTATGAATTTGAAATAAAAAGAAATATTACCGTTATCCGGGGCGATAGTGCTACTGGAAAAACAACACTGATTAACATGTTGAGACAGTCAGAAAATCTGGGTGCTTCAAGCGGTATTGAGGTGGTATGCAGTGTTCCCTGCAGAATTCTGGAAGGGCCAAACTGGAAGTTAATTTTGGAAAATTCATCAGGAACGATTTTTTTTACAGACGAAGAAAATACATTTATCAATACAGAAGAATTTGCGACAGCTGTTAAGAACTCGGATAATTATCATGTACTGATTACAAGGGAAAATTTATATAATCTTCCATATAGTGTGGAAGAAATTTATGGTATCCATTGTTCAGGAAAATATCATGATACAAAGAAAATGTATAATCAGATGTATCAGATTTATTCTGATTATCAAGAACTTTCAACTGTTGCAGAAAGAAGGACAGGAACCAATATGCGTGATAGCAGATGGAGCCGCTATTGGTCCGGAGATGGATCGTCTGTATAAGTATACGTTAAAAAAGAAAAATATTCATTTGTATTTTCCGGAGTCTTTTGAATGGCTGATTTTGAGTTCGGGACTGATACAGGGAAAGGACATCCAGTCTATATTGGAAAATCCGGAGAACTACCTTGACAGCAGAGAATATTTCAGCTGGGAAAGATTTTTTACAAGTGTTTTGACAGAACGAACCAAGGATTAGAATGATATAAAATGTAATGAAAGAAGCGGAAAATTCTTTAAACAATAAGGAGTTTCAGCTTCTTTCATGTATTTGAAAGAAATTTATGATATCATAGATTCAGCTGAAAATTATTGCATAGACAGGATGGATACAAATGGTAAAAACAATTATGAAAGATATTTTCTTCCTTGGGCAGAAGTCTGAGCCTGCTTCAAGGGAAGATTTGCAGGTCGGGAGAGATCTGCAGGATACATTAGCGGCTAACCGGGAGGCGTGTGTCGGCATGGCGGCCAATATGATCGGAGTCAGAAAACGGGTGATTATTGTGAATATGGGGATGTTTGACGTTGTCATGTTTAACCCGGCCATGATCAGAAAGGACACGCCGTACGAGACAGAAGAGGGATGTCTTTCCCTTCCCGGTGTCCGGAAAACCACCCGTTATCAGAACATTGAGGTGGAATATTATGATATGAACTGGACAAAGCAGCGGCAGAAGCTGAGCGGCTGGCAGGCTCAGATCTGCCAGCATGAACTCGATCATCTGGAAGGAATTCTGATCTGATATGAAAGAGGAAAAATGGGACAAGCTGCTGCAGATCCGCACAACCGGGCGAGATGATTCTCATGCAGATCAGTACCGGTATCCATATGAGCCGACGCCGTATCCGGTTCTGGAGCGTCTGGCAAACGGCGGATATATCCGGAAAGGAAATACGCTTTTGGACTATGGATGCGGAAAAGGCCGTGTTGATTTCTTTTTGTCGTGGCAGACCAGGTGCAGGTCCATTGGAATCGAGTATGATGAGCGGATTTATGAAAAAGCAGTGGAAAATCAGAACATGTCATCAGCTTCGGGAAGGGTAACGTTTCAGGCTGTCGATGCGGGAGAATTTCCGGTGCCGGAAAGTGTGGACCGGATCTATTTTTTCAACCCGTTTTCTCTGGAAATCCTGCAAAAAGTGATCAGCAGGATTCGGGATTCGTATTACGAGGCGCCAAGAGAAATTTTACTGTTTTTCTATTACCCGTCAGATGAATATATTTCTTTTCTGATGACGGTGAATGAACTGACATTTTATGATGAGATTGACTGTGGAGATTTATATGATGGAAAAGACAGCCGGGAACGGATTGTAATTTTTAAAATGTAAAAAGGAGAAAAGGGATGATATGGAATCCGGCGATTCCTGAAGTCGGGGGAGAACAAATGAGATGAAAGAAAAGAATTATAATCTTGAACTGATCAGGATGATTTCTTTTGTTCTGGTCATTGCGATTCACGTAAGTAATTATTTCTGCAGAGCTTATGGAGAAATTCCGAACAGCGAGTATGCATTTTCTTTGGTGGTCGATACGGCAGCGAGGGTAAGTGTACCTTCCTTTTTTATGATTTCCGGGGCGTTGCTGCTGGGAAGAGAGGAGACACTGAAAAAGCACTGCAGAAGGATCTTACGCTTTTTGTCGGTATTGGCTGTATGGAGCGTGGTTTATTATCTGTGGAATACCTGTTATATGAAAACAGAAGTAAAACTGCAGGAAATTATTTTTGTTCCTGCGGAAGCCCATCTTTGGTACCTGTATGCTATGATACCGATTTATCTGGTGCTTCCGTTTCTGCAGGTTATGTGCAGAAACCTGTCGAAGAATCTTGAAACTGCACTCCTGATTATTTCGACAGGAGCAGTGCTTCTGAATTTTCGTACTACTTTTACAGGTGAGGAACTGTATTATGATCTGCCGTTGATTGGAGATAAAGTCTATACATACTACTTGTTTTTCGGTTATTATATTAGCAAGTACAGGAAAAAAATCCCGATTCGCCAGAAAACAGCAGTGCTGATTTGTATATTCAGTATGGCGGTATCTTTTGGAGCAACCATGGGGGCAACATTTGCAAAAGGGTATCATTATGAAAAAGAACTGACTTATGGTTCACCGTTTGTGATTTTGGCATCCGTTATGTTTTTTATTATTATGATAAGGGTGAATGATGGAAATTTTCAGCCTTCAGACCGCAGAAAGCGTATAATAGACCTTTTTTGCAACTGTTCGTTTGGCATATATCTGATCCATATTTTATTTCTGGATAATTACAAAAAATATATGGAACCAACTGATTTTACGGCATGGATTGCAATACCGGGGCTGACTTTTGTGATTGCGGCAGTGTCCTTTGTGTGTGTCCTGATTATGAGGCAGACAACGATCGGGAAGAAAATTACATAGAGGGAATGAATGTCCGGATGGAGGAAAGTGAATAATAGAATCAAAACGTGCGATAGCGGAAAGGAAAGAATGATATGTGTACCTGTATTACGTATGACAATGGAGATTTTTACTTTGGAAGGAATCTGGATCTGGACTGCTCTTTCGGGGAGAAGGTTGTGATCACACCGAGGAATTTCCCGCTGGATTTCCGTCTGGCAGGGCGTAAGGAACAGCATTATGCCATGATCGGCATGGCATCAGCTGTCAGCCGGTTCCCTTTGTATGCGGAAGCGGTAAATGAAAAGGGGCTGTGTATGGCAGGGCTGAATTTCCCGGGAAACGCATACTATCAGAAACCGGAAGGTCAGGGAATGGAACTTGCCTCTTTTGAGATCATTGCCTGGATTTTGGGAAACTATTCCACGGTGGCGGAAGTGAAAAATGATCTTGAGAAAATGAAAATTGTGGACATTGCGTTTTCTGAGAAGATGCCTCCGGCGCCGCTTCACTGGATGCTGGCGGACCGGGAACAGTGTCTTGTTCTGGAGGCTGTTCAGGAAGGACTGAAAATTTACGAAAATCCATTTGGTGTGCTGACGAATAATCCGCCGTTTGAATATCACAGGCTGAATATGAACAATTATATGAATCTCAGCGCAAAAAGCCCGGAGAACCGCTTTTGTGACAAGCTGAGCTTAAAGCCTTATGCCCAGGGAATGGGAGCGGCAGGACTGCCGGGAGATGCTTCTTCCGCGTCACGGTTTGTAAGGGCTGCTTTCCTGAAATGGAATTCTGTATCGCCGCAGGACGAGAAATCGAATGTTTCCCAGTTCTTTCATATTCTGGACGGGGTATCGATGGTGCGCGGGTCTGTGATTACAGAGGCCGGAACATATGATATCACCACTTATTCCTGCTGTATTAATACACGGACAGGTGCATATTATTACAAAACATACGATGACAGCCGGATCCGGAAAGTAGAGATGCAGGAAACGGATCTGGAAGGGGCTGAACTGATAACGGTATTTTAGGAAGGGAAAAAGGCAGAGCGTAAGATTGCTCTGCTTTCTTTTTACGATGATTTTACGTGTTGCAACTTCAGATTTGACATTCTCCTGTTAAACTTAAAAAAATCATAATTTGAGAAGGGAGAACGTCTAAATATGAAGAAACGACAGCTCAGTATAGCACTTGCAGCATTTTTAACCGCATCCGCAGTTGCCCCGGCAGCAGGCATGCCTGTGTCTGCTGCATCTTCCGGAAATACGGTTTTTATCAATGAAGTCGAGTCTGATGATCCGAATGGAGGGAATGACTGGATTGAGATAGTGAATACAGGAGATCAGGCCGTGGATATCAGTGGCTGGTTTGTCACAGACGACAAGGGTCTGGAACGGCTTACGAGCAATGAGACAAAGCAATTTCCAGATGGAACAGTGCTGGAAGCAGGAGCGGTAATGGTATTGGAGGACAGTATTGATTTTAGTTTTGGGCTTGGGAAAAGCGATACTGTTTCCTTGTACAACGCAAACAGCAGTCTGCAGGATACCTACAGCTATGACGGACATGCTTTGGGAACTTATTCCAGAGTACCAGATGGGACAGGAGAGTTTGTTGATCAGAGTTCTACAAAGGGAGCGGTAAATGTTACCGCACAGGAACCAGGAGAAGGGGAAAACGGCGAATCCGGACAGAATATGACGGCGCTTGTGATAAATGAAATCAATTCCTCTCCGGATGACTGGGTAGAACTGATGAATACAGGAAATGAAACCATTGATCTGTCAGGGTGTGAAATTCGTGATAATTCCGATGACCATCGGTGGAGATTTCCGGAAGGTTCCACGATAGAACCGGGAGCGCTGCTGGTGGTTGATGCTAAAACAATGGGAAGAATTTATAATGACCAGACAGACACGTTTGAAGAAAATACGTTTGAGGCAGCAATCGGAATCGGGTCTGCGGATTCTATCCGGCTTTATGATTCACAAGGAACTCTTCTAGATGAATACTCCTGGACTGAACATGCTTCATATGAAGGAGATGCGGCTCAGGCTTCTTATGGAAGATATCCGGATGGAACAGGAGCATTTGCACTCACAAAAGAGACAAAAGGACAGGCGAATGAATGGTATGCTCCATCTGTTGTAATCAACGAAGTAGAATCGAATGGTGACAGCACAGACTGGGTAGAAATCAAAAATACAGGAGATACTGCGGTAGATATTTCAGGATGGTACCTGTATGATAATGATCCGGTAGGACATGCGTCCGATATTACTCCTGTAGCGGAAGGAACGATCTTAAATCCGGGAGAATACTATGTTTTTGAAGGAAACCGTGACTTTTTATTCGGTTTGGGGAATGAGGACAAGGTATCCATTTATAACAGCGAAGGCGCGGCTGTTGCTGAATACAGCTGGACGACTCATGCAGCGGGAGTATATGCAAGAATTCCGGACGGGACAGGAGAACTGACGGATTTCCAGACTTCCACTAAAGGAGAGGCGAACCTGATCGTGAATCCCGTGGTGCTTAACGAAGTGCAGTCCAATGATCCGGATGGAGGAGCGGACTGGGTGGAACTGGCAAACCCGACACAGGAAGCGTTAGATGTTTCCGGAATTGTTATCAAAGATAATGATGATTCGCATGAGTATGTGATACCGGAAGGGACGACCATTCCGGCAGACGGGTATCTGGTGATTGATGACCTGAATTTCGGACTGGGAAGCGATGATTCTGTCCGTCTGTACGAAGATGGAAATCTGATTGCGAACACTACATGGACCGGGCATACAAGTCCGACCTGGGGACTTTATCCGGATGTAAACGGACAGGAGTACAGGAATACGCAGGAAGCAACTCCTGGAGCAGCGAATAAGTTTGCGGATATTCCGGAAGTAATCGCATGGCCGGGAGCAGAAGAGGTTACCGTATTTGATACAGAATCTACATTTCTGGAAGATTCTTCAGGACTTGACTTTTTTGGAGGACAGTTGTATGCGGTAGATAACGGAACCGGAAAATTCTGGATTCTGGATGTTGCAAAAGACGGCACATTAAGCTTTGCGAATGGATTTGAAGAAGGAAAGAGGATTCGTTTTCAGAAGGATGCATCTGATCCGTCTGCTGCCGGACCGGATGCGGAAGGAATTACAGTAGATGGAGCCGGACTTGTTTATATTGCATCGGAGCGTGATAATAGTCAGAAGGGAATCAATTATAATTCTATTCTGGTGGTAGATCCGGACACAGAAGGATCAGACCTGACAGCAGTCAATGAGTGGGATTTGACGTCTTCTCTGCCGCAGGTATCTGCAAATATGGGAATTGAAGCAGTCGAATGGGTTTCTGATACGGCTGTAACAGGAAAACTGTTTGACCAGAATACAGGGGATGCATTTGACCCGGCAGACTATCCGGATGCGGTCGCTGATGGTGTATTTTTCGTAGCTTTGGAAGATAACGGACATATTTACGCCTATGTATTGAATGAAGATGGTACATCTGTACAGATTGCAGATATTGATTCCAAACTTGGCGGTGCCATGTCACTGGACTATGATACTTACGAAAATGTTCTTTGGGTGATGACGGATGACGGTTACGGTAATAGAGGAGCAAAAATCACTCTGAATGGAACGGAGACACCGGAAATTGTCCATGTACTTCCGCCGTCAGGTGTGGATACCTCCGCAAATAATGAAGGCTTTGCCATTGCGGATGCTTCTTATACTGTAAACGGACAAAGGCCGGTATACCGGTTCCGGGATGGAGTTACATCCGGTGCACTGACAGTTGGTTCGTTGAATTGTGACTACAGTGAGACATCAGGAGATGATGGACAGCAGACTGGAGGAAATCAGCAGACCGGGGATAACCAGCAGACTGGTGGAAACCAGAACAGCGGAGACAAGAATGCCGGAGGAATGGATGCTCAGAATCAAAACTTTGCGGATCAAAATAAGACTGCCGGTTCTGAAAGTGATTCAGGAACAAAGGCACCAAAAACCGGAGACAGCAGCAATATACTTCTCTGGGCCGGAGCAGCCGTAATTTCTCTTGGAGGAATCATCAGCGGCTTCATCATGAAAAAGAGACATTTTATGTAATGCTTTGTTAAAATAGCAGAAAGCTTCCGGGGTGAGTAAAAAAATCAGCTCATTCCGGAAGCTTTATTTCCGCCAGAGATTCAAAAGAAATCACTGTTTCAGTTTCTCCGTCAGAGATGACAAGTTTCTGAAAGACAGAATCAATTCCGGTTACAATTCCTGAAACCTCTTTATAGATTCCAAGAGGTGGCGTGTCAGAATGGTGCATGTCCTCCTGAAAAAAACGAACAGAGAGAGAACTTCCCTTTTCTACCCGAGAAAGGAGCACGGAAATCTGCAGGGACTTCTCTTCTGACAGAAGTTTTTTCGGTACTCGTTTCTTTTTCCACTCTTCCTCGGCGATTTCCTCTTCGTATCCGCGCAGAGCGGCGAAAGGTGAGAAGATCTTTGCGCGGCCGGCAACGGGCATACGGGGATGCCGGTAGGATGGTTCCGGACGGGAAAGATGCAGAATATCCTGATATTTTGCAGTGACGATGCGTCCTTCTGCTGAATTTTTATAGTCTGTCATGGCAACATTTCTCCTTTTTATATGGCGGAAACAGATCAGGCCTTGTGGCCGCCGATCTGCCCGTTGCGCTCCCGCATGGTAGCGCCGTCTAAAAAGCTGGTACCTTTCAGTACCGCATTTTTTCCAAAGCGCTTCCGGATATCCAGCATGGATTCCTGAAGCTTCTTTTCTTTTTCCAGCTTCTTTGTGTCGGTAAACAGATTGAGCTGATATATGCCATCATCTTTTACCACCCGGTTTGCAGTGATTGTAATACGGCGTACCAGAAGACGGGGATCTGTGATCTGCTCAAACAGCTCTGAAGCTGCCTGGATCAGGCTGCCTGCCAGATTGGACGGAGGATCCAGACGGATCGTACCGTGTGCGCCTTTCGGAACTTTCCGGCCGTAGTGATCGATGTGAACTTCTCCGTGATATGAGCCGCTGTCGCAGTTTTCACGGTCATAGCCGATTCCCAGAGTCAGAGAATCCGTCGTCAGATTCTGTTCCAGAAGACGGTAGGAGAGACTTTCTGTCATCTCCTGGACGACGATCCGGGCTTTCTGATGGTCATAAGGGCAGGAGAGCACCTGGCCCTCACTGGTGCTGTTGTCCGAAGGGCGGTATGATTTAATATCCTGCATGGTGCACGGCTCGATCCCCCAGGCATGATCGATGAGGATTTCCGCATCAATACCAAATTCCTTGTAAAGCATATCTTCTTCTGTGAGGCTGGCCCGTGCCAGCTCGCCCATCGTATGAATCCCGTGCTTTTCCAGACGTCTGACGGTACCGGCACCTGTCTGCCAGAAATCGGTAAGCGGCTGATGATCCCAGAGAAGATACCGGAAAGATGCCTCATCAAGCTCGGCAATCCGGACGCCGTCCGGGTCCGGAGGCGTGCGTTTGGCAACGATGTCCATGGCAAGTTTGCAAAGGTACAGATTAGTCCCGAGTCCCGCGGTGGCGGTGATGCCGGTGGCATAAAGGACTTCGCGGATCATTGCTTTGGCAAGGTCATGGGCGGACATCTGATAATGCTCCAGATAGGAGGTCACATCCATAAAGACTTCATCGATGGAATAGACATGAATGTCCTCCGGGGCAATGTATTTCAGATAGATGGAATAAATCTTTGCGGAAAGTTCCATATAGTAGGCCATACGGGGAGGGGCAACCAGATAGGAAACCGTAAGCGTCGGGTCCTGTTTCAAGGCATTTGCGTCAAAGGAAGGCTCTCCAAGAGACGGTCGTCCGTTTTGATTCAGTGCAGTATGACTCTGGATGGCGGCCTGAAGCCGGCGCGTATTGACTTCCTTGACCTTCTGAATGACTTCAAAGAGCCGTGCCCTGCCGGGAATCCCATATGCCTTCAGAGAAGGGGAGACGGCAAGGCAGATCGTCTTTTCCGTGCGGGATTCATCCGCCACTACCAGATTGGTGGTCAGAGGGTCGAGATGACGTGCTGCGCACTCGGCAGATGCATAGTAGGATTTCAGATCAATTGCGAGATAGGTTTTCATCTTGCGTCGCCTTCTTTCCTTTCAGAGTAACAGATTATACAGAAGCACTTCTTTCTACAAACCATCTTCCGACACGGCTTGGAAATAGAGGATCCGTACGTTCAAAAAACAGATGCTTTTCCTGACCGTGAATGACTACGGTATAACAGTCGCCCCGGGATAAAGCGGATGCAGGCCGGCAGTCCCGGACACTTTCGATGGGAAAGGTACGGCCGTCCGCCCAGGTGATGGCTGTCGGCTGCATATAGCCGGTGGCATCAAAAACGGAAGAAACACTGACATAAATGCGCTCTGTGGTATGTGGACCGGGAGCTGGACTGTGCAGGGTCTGATTCATACAAAGCGTCTCCTTTCCTGAAAATAGTGATCAAACAAAACAAACATATGTTCGAATTCTTCTGAGTTCATCATACTATAGAAAAACAGAGAATGTCAAGATGAAGAAACTTCCAGAAAAGAGAATCGTGTTCTGTTTTTCAGAAGAAAACCAATGGTTTCTTTTTTAACCAAAAGTTTAAAAAGCAGTTTATTGCTTTATGCAGCGGCAGATTGATATAATCAAAGCAGAACCGGACAACAGTTAGCGCGTATAAGGGGAAAAGAAAAATGAAAATCAATGAAATCATAAGAACAAGACGAATGGAGAAGCATATGACGCAGGAGCAGATGGCAGGATATCTTGGAGTGACGGCCCCGGCGGTCCACAAGTGGGAGAAAGGAACTTCCTACCCGGACATTACCCTGCTCCCTGCGCTTGCAAGGCTTCTGGACACGGATTTAAATACGCTGCTTTCTTTTAAAGAGGAACTCTCGGATCAGGAGATTGCCATGTTTTTGAATCATTTAAGTGAAGTGAGCGATGCGGATGGAGTGGAAAAGGCCTATGAAGAGGCGATGGAAAAGGTAAGGGAATATCCATCCTGCTATCCGCTGATTCTGAATATCGCGCTGTTTCTGGACGGGGCGGTATTGATGGATGTCAAGGTAAAGGAAGCGGAACAATACCGGGAGGAGTGTGAAGCACTGTACAGGAGAGCACTCGAGAGTACGGATGCCCGGATACAGAATCAGGTGCGGTCCATGCTGATATCCAGGTACCGGGGACGGAAAGAGTATGATAAGGCATGGGAACTGCTGGAAGCTCTGCCGGATGAAAGCCCGGTGGATAAAAAGCAGGTACAGGCAAATCTGATGATTGATTGTGGAAAACTGCAGGAGGCTGCGAAGCTGGAGGAAGAAAAGCTGCTCATGGCCATGACGGAGATTCATTCGGTACTCATGACATTGATGGAAATTGCCATCAAAGAAGAGCGGTTTGAAGACGCGGAGTACATTGCAGATGTATCCAGAGATGCCTCGAAGCTTTTCGACCAGTGGGAGTACACTTCATATGTAGCACATTTTCAGTTATACTCAGCGCAAAAAGACTGGGTGAATACGCTGAAAGTTCTGGTGCCGATGCTGAAGTCAGTAACAAAGCGGTGGGATCTTAAGAAGTCCCCGCTTTAGCAGCATATCCAGACAAAAAAAGTGGAGACTGAGGACAAATCCAGGATGAAGCAGATGTTGTTAAAAATGATCAAGGAAGATGAAGATACCGCATTTTTGCGGGAAAGAGACGAATTTCAGGATGCCGTCAAAGAAATAGAAGACGAAAACGGGGAATCATAAAAAGGCTTACAAAAACCCCGGCCGTCCGGCACGTGTGTACCGGATGACCGGGGTATATTTTTGCATTTTTCCTGTTGTTTATGCCTGCTGGCGTCGTTTCCCGGACCGGATTTTGATCAGATCGTAAATAGATACATAATGAAGTTCATCATTGTAAGCTGCTTCCGCATGGTAGGTGATCGGCAGCAGTCCGTTTGTCTCATTGTGAATCTCCACGCCGCGTTTCAGCCTTTCCAGAAACAGTTCTGTCTTTTCGTGGGAGTTTTCCCGGAAGATGGCGAGGAAAGTACGGCCGCTTTTTCTGCCGATAAAACACAGATCTTCCGCAGAAACCCGGAGAATATCCGCAAATTCCCGGAATACAGCATCTCCCGCCTCGTGCCCGTAAGTACGGTTCAGACGGTGGATATTGTCAAAAGAAATCACCGCGCAGGAAATGTCATCTTCCAGTACTGTTTCAGAAAGCTTTACGAGTTCGTTTTTAAGTGCGGAGGTATTCGGAAGCCGGGTCAGAGCATCTGTCTGGGCCAGCTGGAACAGCCGCTGTTCTTTCTTTTTCTGACGGTTCCAGGAAATCAGATCGAAAGCCAGAAACGCAAGGCATCCGAAAAGCCCGGAAAAGAGAAAGATGGAATATTCCGTGGATAAAAAGTGTTCTGCACGGAGCAGAATACAAAACGCCATAAAAAAGAATACGATGAATATACCCTGTATCCATTTTAAAGCTCTATAAGATTTCATTACCAATCATCTCCTTTGGTGTTCCAATAGCCAGGTATTATAATTAAGTATAGAAAGAAAAAGTAAAAAATATGTGTTTTTTTTTTTTTTTTGAATTTTATGAAAATCGTATCATAGTCTTGTGTCAAGTAAAATTTTAGATACAGGATGTTGATAACTATGTGGAAAGAGTGGATAACTTTGTGGACATGTCTAAAAAGCGTTTGGATAAAGCTTGGAGAATCTGTAGAAAAAAATAGTTGGTTTTCGACACGGGAAAGTGGATAAAGGGTAAAAAAGGAGGATAAAAAACCAGATTGAAGAAAAAGTTATCCACATAATAGGGAAAAGAGGGAATAAAAGAAAATAGAGAGGATATAGTATGGAAAAGCCCGATTTTTAAGAGAAACTGAAGGATAGATACTAATAAACTAGGGAAAGAAAAGAGGAAAAAAAGAAAGTTATCCACAACTTTATCCACATAAGGTGGACAGTTTTGCATGTGGAGAAAAACGGTGTGAATATCGTGGAAAAACAGAATCGGGATGTGTAAAAAGAAAAGTGCACGGAAAAGTGGATTTTTTTCACTTTCTTTCCGAAGATATGGTAAACTATAAGGTACGAAGAAAAACAGGGGAGACATATGATGAAAAGAAAAATGAAAAAAATACTGGCAGGACTGCTCTGTATTGCAGCGGTTACAATGCCCGCATCAGGAGTCAGTGCGGCGGATGCAGAGGAGGAGGCGAAGCAGTCCTATGCGCTTCCGGTTCAGAGTAATGAGATTGAAAACTGGCCGGAAGGTCCTGCAGTCTATGGAAAGTCGGCCATTGTGATCGATGCCGATACAAAGGCGGTACTTTATGCAAAGAATATTGATGATGAGCACTATCCGGCGAGTATTACGAAAGTGATGACAGCACTTCTGGCGGCGGAAAATGGAGATCTGGAGACTGGACGGGTGACGATCTCACAGGAAAGCGTGGATTTCCTCGAACCGGGGGACGCTTATATCGGGATGCGGCCGGGAGAGGAGATATCCCTGACGGATGCGCTGTACGGGGTACTCCTGGCATCGGCAAACGAGGTGTCCTACGCGGTTGCGGAAAATATCGGCAATACACTTTCAGGAACCGGAACGGGATATGAAAAGTTTGTGGCGGCCATGAATGACCGGGCCGGGGAGCTTGGTGCCACCCATACGCATTTTGTCAATCCGCACGGCCTGCAGGATGAAAATCATTATACGTCGGCACATGATATGGCACTGATTTCGTCAGAGCTGTTTTCTCATCCTGAGCTCATGGAAATCATGCAGACATATGAGCATACGATTGGACCTACCAATCTGGAGACAGAGTCCCGGACATTCCAGCAGAGGCATGAGATGCTGGTCAACTGGAACGATCATTATTATGAGTACTGTGTCGGAGGAAAAACAGGATATACTGATGAGGCCGGAAATACGCTGATTACTCTTGCGGACAACGGAAAAATGCACCTTGTCTGCGTGGAGATGGAGACAAGAGGCCAGCACATTTATGATGATACAAGAAGTATTCTGGATTACGCGTTTGAGAATTTCACCCGGCAGGAGGTAGATAGCAGTGTTCTGGAGCAGGCACAGGAAGAAGCACATGCAACTGTCACGGAGACAGAACCGGTTTATGTAAGTCTTCCGGCTGACGCTTCCCAGGAAGACCTGAAGTTTGAGACCGGAGAAGAAAATGGAGAGTCCATGCTGTATCTGACGTATGAAGGACAGACTGTCGGCAAAGCAAAAGCGGATGTCGATGAGAAAGCCGTGGCCCGGAAGGAAAAAGAAGAGCAGGGAACAGCATCGGTTCTGGACATCATCAAAAATGTATTCGAGGGAAGACAGTGGATCGTGATCGCAGCGGCAGCGGCTGTAATCATTGTGGCAGTTGTGATTCTGATTCTGGTATTCCGCAGAAGAAGACGGAGATCGTTCCTGAGGACGGGCAGACGGCAGAAGCGTCTGGAGCGTCAGAGACGGAGAAGAATGAAGAGAGCCGCCAGAAGAAGCAGAAGGCGCGGAAGGAAAAGATGGTAAAAATACTTGACGCATACGAAAACTATCAAGTATAATAAACGAAGTATGGGACAGACCATACATAAATATATCGAAAAAGCGATGACGAAGAGAGTAAGACAGATGTCAAAAGCCTTCAGCGAGCCGGAGATGGTGTGAGCCCGGTGTAAGTAGACCCTGCCTGAAGATCACTTCCGAGCTGCAGACGCTGAACGGGAATCCTACTAAGCGCTGCCGGTATTCTGCCGTTACCAAGAGCGCATATGAACGTATGCAGTAACAGGTGGTACAGCGAAAGATTATACTCTCGTCCTATTACGGACGGGAGTTTTTTTTCTTAGAAAAATTCTAAAAGGAGAGAAGAGCATGTATCAGAAAGTTTCAACCGATTTGAAATTTGTTGACAGAGAAAAAGAAGTAGAAAAATTCTGGGAAGAAAACCATATTTTTGAAAAAAGTATGGAAAACAGAAAAGAAGGCGAGACATACACGTTCTATGACGGACCTCCGACGGCCAACGGAAAACCGCACATCGGACATGTCCTCACCCGTGTTATCAAAGATATGATTCCGAGATATCAGACGATGAAAGGAAAGATGGTTCCGAGAAAAGCAGGATGGGATACCCACGGACTGCCGGTAGAACTTGAAGTGGAGAAACTGCTTGGACTGGATGGAAAAGATCAGATCGAAGAATATGGTCTTGAGCCGTTCATCGGTAAATGTAAAGAGAGTGTATGGAAATATAAAGGTATGTGGGAGGACTTTTCTGCTACAGTTGGTTTCTGGGCGGACATGGAGCATCCGTATGTTACCTATGACAATGATTTTATCGAGTCCGAGTGGTGGGCATTAAAGCAGATCTGGGAGAAAGGACTTCTTTACAAAGGATTTAAGATCGTTCCTTACTGCCCGCGCTGCGGAACACCGCTTTCCGCGCAGGAAGTAGCGCAGGGATACAAGGACGTAAAAGAGCGTTCCGCAATCGTGCGTTTCAAGGTAAAAGATGAAGACGCTTATATTCTTGCATGGACAACAACGCCCTGGACACTGCCGTCCAACGTGGCTCTCTGTGTAAATCCGGACGAGTCCTATGTGAAAGTAAATGCAGCTGACGGACGTGTATATTATATGGCAGAGGCACTTCTTGATCAGGTGCTCGGCGGACTTGCAAAAGAAAAAGGCGAAAAGGCCTATGAAATTGTAGAGCGCTATACAGGAAAAGAGCTGGAAGGCAAAGAATACATTCCACTCTATGAAGGAGCTGCAAAGGCAGCAGAAAAGCAGAATAAGAAAGCATTTTACGTGTTGTGCGACACCTATGTTACACTGACAGACGGAACCGGAGTCGTTCACATTGCACCGGCATTCGGTGAAGACGATGCCAAGGTGGGACGCCGCTATGATATGCCGTTTGTACAGTTTGTAAACGGAAAGGGAGAACTGACGGAGGAGACACCGTTTGCGGGTATCTTCTGTAAAAAAGCAGACCCGATGGTTCTTGAGGATCTGGACAAGAGAGGACTTCTCTTCTCAGCTCCGAAATTTGAGCACAGCTACCCGCACTGCTGGAGATGCGACACTCCGCTGATCTACTACGCAAGAGAATCCTGGTTTATCCGCATGACAGAAGTCAAAGATGACCTGATCCGCAACAATAATACGATCAACTGGATTCCGGAAAGCATCGGTAAAGGACGTTTCGGCGACTGGCTGGAAAACGTTCAGGACTGGGGCATCAGCCGGAACCGTTACTGGGGAACTCCGCTGAATATCTGGGAATGTGAATGTGGACATCAGCATTCCATCGGAAGCATCGAAGAACTGAAATCCATGTCGGACAACTGTCCGGACGATATCGAGCTTCACCGTCCATATATCGATGACGTGACGATCAAATGTCCAAAATGCGGAAAGGAAATGCACCGTGTGCCGGAAGTGATCGACTGCTGGTTTGACAGCGGATCCATGCCGTTTGCGCAGCATCACTATCCGTTTGAGAATAAAGAACTGTTTGAGCAGCAGTTCCCGGCAGATTTCATCTCCGAAGCGGTAGACCAGACAAGAGGATGGTTTTACTCTCTGCTTGCGATTTCCACACTGCTCTTCAACAAGGCGCCGTATAAGAACGTCATTGTTCTTGGACATGTGCAGGATGAAAACGGCCAGAAGATGAGTAAGTCCAAAGGAAACGCAGTTGATCCGTTTGAGGCTCTTGAAACTTACGGAGCCGACGCGATCCGCTGGTACTTCTATGTCAACAGCGCACCGTGGCTTCCAAACCGGTTCCATGGAAAGGCAGTCCAGGAAGGACAGCGTAAATTTATGGGAACACTGTGGAATACGTACGCATTTTTCGTACTGTATGCGAATATTGATGAGTTTGACGCTACAAAATATAAACTGGAATATGAAAAACTGTCCGTCATGGACAAATGGCTTCTTTCCAAACTCAATACGCTTGTAAAGACGGTAGATGACAATCTTGCCAATTACCGGATTCCGGAGACTGCAAGAGCACTGCAGGAATTCGTAGATGATATGAGTAACTGGTATGTCAGAAGATGCCGCGAGCGTTTCTGGGCAAAAGGAATGGAACAGGATAAGATCAATGCGTATATGACGCTGTATACAGCGCTTGTGACAGTATCAAAAGCGGCGGCTCCGATGATTCCGTTCATGACAGAAGAGATCTATCAGAATCTCGTAAGAAGTCTTGATCAAAGTGCGCCGGAAAGCATTCATCTGTGCGACTTCCCGGAGGTAAATGAGGCGTACATCGACGCGGAACTGGAGCGCTACATGGACGAAGTTCTGAAGATCGTTGTAATGGGCCGTGCATGCAGAAATGCGGCTAATATCAAGAACCGTCAGCCTATCGGCAAGATGTTTGTCAAAGGTGTGGAGGAACTTCCGGAATATTACAGAGAGATCATTACAGAAGAGCTCAATGTAAAAGAAATGGAGCAGACAGAGGATGTCCGGGCATTTACAACCTACACATTCAAACCACAGTTAAAGACAGTCGGACCAAAATACGGAAAGCTGCTTGGCGGTATTAAGAAAGAGCTCGAGACTCTGGACGGCAATCAGGCAATGGATGATCTTGAGAGCAATGCCGAACTGAAATTCACAGTTGATGGAAATGAAGTAGTTCTTACAAAAGAGGATCTGCTCATTGACATGACACAGACAGAAGGATATGTATCTGAAAGCGATTATGGAATTACAGTTGTTCTGGATACCAATCTGACACCGGAACTTCTGGAAGAAGGATTTGTGCGTGAAATCATCAGTAAGATCCAGACGATGAGAAAAGAAGCCGGTTTTGAAGTGACAGACAAGATCCATGTAACATATACTGGAAGTGAGAAAGCAGAAACTGTTTTCGCAGAGAACCGACAGGAAATTTCAGAAGATGTTCTTGCTGTATCCATGGAAAAAACAGAGCCGGCAGGCTATGTAAAAGAGTGGAAAATTAACGGCGAGGCTGTTACGATTGGAGTGGCAAAAGAAAACTAATCATTAGACATTCAAAATGTTCAGGAAGGAAAAGGAAGATGTACAGTAAAAGATTTGAGAAAGAAGCTTTTAAAGAGGAAGTAAAGAATAATATTAAAAACCTTTATAGAAAAACAATCGAAGAAGCAACCGGACGGCAGATCTTTCAGGCAGTTTCCCTTGCCGTAAAAGAGACGATCATTGATTACTGGCTTGCGACGCAGGCAGAAATGGAAAAAGAAGATCCAAAGACAGTATATTACATGTCCATGGAGTTCCTGATGGGAAGGGCTCTGGGCAACAACCTGATCAATATGACTGCTTATAAAGAAGTCAAAGAAGCGCTGGATGAGATGGGAATCGATCTGAATGCGGTAGAGGATGAGGAACCGGATCCGGCTCTTGGAAATGGTGGTCTCGGAAGACTTGCAGCCTGCTTTCTTGATTCCCTTGCGACACTGGGGTATCCGGCCTACGGCTGCGGAATCCGTTACCGTTACGGCATGTTCAAGCAGAAAATCGAGAACGGATATCAGGTGGAAGTACCGGACAACTGGCTCAAGGACGGCAACCCGTTTGAGATTCGCCGTGATGAGTACGCAAAAGAAGTCCGTTTCGGAGGAGATGTACGAATCGAATACGACCCTGTGACGAAACGGAACAATTTCATTCAGGAAAACTACAGCTCTGTTCTTGCTGTACCGTATGATATGCCGATTATCGGATACGGAAATCATGTAGTCAATACACTGAGAATCTGGGATGCGGAAGCAATTACGGACTTCCATCTGGACGCGTTTAACCGCGGTGATTACAGACATGCGGTGGAACAGGAAAATCTGGCAAAGATGATTGTAGATGTGCTTTATCCTTGTGATGACCACTATGCAGGAAAAGAATTACGTCTGAAACAGCAGTATTTCTTCATTTCTGCCAGCCTTCAGGCGCTGCTGGTACGGTATAAGAAGAAGCATGACGATGTCCGTAAACTTCATGAGAAAGTAACCATTCAGATGAATGATACCCATCCGACACTGGCGGTTGCAGAACTGATGCATCTCCTGATTGACCAGGAAGGACTGGAGTGGGATGAAGCATGGGATGTGACGACAAAGACAGTTGCCTATACGAATCATACAATTATGGCGGAGGCCCTGGAAAAATGGCCGGTTGATCTGTTCTCCAGACTCCTTCCGCGTATTTATCAGATTATTCAGGAAATCGACCGCAGATTTATTGAACAGGTTCGCTCCAGATATCCGGGGGATGAAGGAAGAGTTGCCAGAATGGCTATCATCCGCGATGGTCAGGTGAAAATGGCACATCTTGCCATTGTAGCGGGATATTCTGTAAACGGTGTGGCAAGACTTCACACAGAGATTCTCAAACATGAGGAGCTGAAAGATTTCTACGACATGATGCCGGAGAAATTCAATAATAAAACAAACGGAATTACCCAGAGAAGATTCCTCATGCATGGAAATCCGCTCCTTGCAGACTGGGTGACAAAGCGCATCGGAGATGGGTGGATTACCGACTTGTCTCAGATGAGCAGGCTGAAAAAATATGTGGATGATCCAAAAGCGCTTGCGGAATTCCGTGAGATTAAATACCAGAACAAGCTGCGCCTGGCAGAATATATTAAGAAATATAATGGAATTGAAGTGGATCCGAGATCGATTTTTGATGTGCAGGTAAAACGTCTCCATGAATACAAACGTCAGTTTTTGAATATTCTTCATGTGATGTACCTGTACAATCAGATCAAAGATCACCCGGAGATGTACTTCTATCCGAGAACTTTTATCTTTGGTGCGAAGGCGGCAGCAGGATATGTCCGTGCCAAGGAGACAATCAAGCTGATCAATTCTGTTGCGGATGTCATCAACAATGACAAGAGCATCAACGGAAAGATCAAAGTGGTATTTATCGAAGATTATCGTGTATCCAATGCAGAGATCATCTTTGCGGCAGCAGATGTCAGCGAACAGATTTCCACAGCATCCAAAGAGGCATCCGGTACCGGAAACATGAAATTTATGCTTAATGGTGCTCCGACTCTTGGAACCATGGATGGTGCCAATGTAGAGATCGTTGAAGAAGTTGGAATTGAAAATGCATTTATCTTCGGACTTTCATCCGATGAGGTTATCAACTTTGAGAACAACGGCGGATACAATCCGGCAGATATTTACTTTAATGACTGGGACATCAAACGAGTCGTTGATCAGCTGATCGACGGAACGTACTCCAATGGAGACAGGGAGATGTACAGAGATCTCTACGATTCACTTGTCAACACACACGGTCAGGAACGTGCGGACAGATACTTCATTCTGAAAGACTTCCGTTCTTATGCAGACGCACAGAAACGTGTGGAAGAAGCATATAAAGACAGAGAAGGATGGGCTAAGAAAGCGCTCATGAATGTTGCATGCTGCGGCAAATTCTCTTCTGACAGAACGATTCAGGAATACGTAGATGACATCTGGCATCTGGACCACATTAAGGTTGATGCATAATTTGCCTGCAAAAAGGACAGGAATAAGAATAAAAATCCTCTCATACGTTGTATGGGAGGGTTTTTTATGCTTCGGAAATGGAAAAAATATGGCTGTATTTTGTTTCTTCTGATTGCGCTGCCATATGTAATCACGATTTTTATCAACGGGCCGATGCGCCTGACGCCTCCACGGCAGGAGGAAACAGAAGTAATGGTGCAAAGCGGGGAAGATGACAGGTTTTTGACCATGTCTCTGGACGCGTATGGAATGGGCATGCTGGCAAAAGAGATCTCGATGGAGATGGATATAGAGACGATCAAAGCGCAGGCGGTCATTGTGCGGACCGGGATCTACAAAAAGATGACAGAGCAAAAAGAAGGAGAAGAACTTGTTTTTACCGATCATTTTTATACAGTGGACGAAATGGAAAAAGAGTGGAAGAGCCATATGCAGGAATATTATGAGAAGCTTTCAAAAGCGTGGAATGAGACGAAAGAAAGAATTCTTGTTTATGAGGATCATCCGGCATACACACCGTACTGCCGTCTGACAAATGGAAAGACAAGAGATGCGAAAGAAGCACTCGGAACGGATCAGTATCCGTACCTGAAAAGTGTAGACTGTGCGGAAGACAAGGATGCGGAGGATGCGTTTCAGTCAAAAGAAATCGATGGAACCGGGTATGAAATCACAAAGCAGGACAGCGCCGGATATGTGCTGGAGATCAGGCAGGGAGAAGAGACAATGGATGGAGATACGTTCCGGGACCGGTGGGAGCTTGCTTCATCCTGCTATACATTGAAAGAAGAAAATAAAAAAACGATCGTCATCACTCAGGGTATCGGCCATGGACTTGGAATGAGCCAGAATATGGCCGAATCCATGGCGAAAGAGGGAAAAGACTACAAAGAGATTCTGAATTATTTTTTTGAAGGAACTGTCTTAAAAGAAGTTGCGGAAATTTTGAAAGACACAGAATAAGCTTCCTGGTTTCTGGCAAAGATAATGCCAGAGGTGATGAAGATGAACAACAATAAGCGCGCTCCTAAAAAACGTCGGGGAGCAAAAATCGGGCTGGCAGTCTGCATGGCGGCAGCAGTAGTTCTGACGGGTGTCTATACATTTCAGCAATACAAAAGCAATGTTAAAAATGAGATGGCAAAGATTGAGGAGGAAAGCCGTCAGGAGCTGGAAGAATACCAGAGCGCAGATGCGGGGGATGTAATCAATGATTCTACAGACGATGTGACAGAAGAAGGAGTCTCTGATTTTTCCGGCAGCGGTATTTCTGAAGAGGCAGAGGATCCTGCATCCTCCGGCACAGATGCGGCAGATAACGGTACAGCGTCCGGCGGCCTGTCGTCTCAGAACAACGGTACAGCAACCGATCAGAGTTCGGATGTCACAGTTCCGGATACTGCTTCTATTGACTCTGCAGAAACGGCAGGGGGCGGAAGTGGGATCAATTTCAGTGAAGAGGACAAGCTGATCTGGCCGGTCAGCGGAGCAGTGCTGATGAACTACAGTATGAATAAGACTGTATACTTCGCAACACTGGAAGAATATAAATACAATCCGGCTTTGATTATTGGAGGTGCAGTCAATGATCAGGTTATTTCCGCAGGAAAAGGAATTGTCAAATCCATCGACAAGACTCCGCAGGAAGGAACGACGGTTACAGTAGACATGGGAAACGGATATGAGGCGATCTACGGACAGCTCCAGAACGTTCAGGTAAAGACGGGAGACAGTGTGGAAGCCAAAACCGTACTTGGTTATCTGGCAGAACCGACCAGATATTACAGCGTAGAAGGCTGCAATCTTTACTTCGAATTCCGTAAAGACGGACAGCCGGTTGATCCGTTACAGTATTTAAGTGAATAGCATCCAGGGGCGGCTCTGACAGAGAGAGTGCCCCCTGGATTTTTCAGTGTTGTACCCCCCTGTTTTATAATCTTTTACGGACTTCTATCTTTTCTGCCACAGGGGTGTGACTTTTAAATCTGATGTGAAAGAATCCAGCGAAGCAATTCCTGTGCTTCTATCTCTCCAGCAGCAAGCCGGAGGATCACATCGGAAAGCTCTGTCTGAGAATGCTGTAATTCTACGCCATTGAGCGCCAAAAACACTAGCATGGCGTGTGCGCCGATTCGCTTGTTTCCATCCACAAAAGGATGATTTTTAACAAGGCCAAAGCAAAGTCTGGCTGCCTTTTGCTGGAGAGAAGGATACACATCCTCTTCTCCGAAGGTCTGGAACGGAGCATTCAACGCAGAGTCCAGCAACCCTTCATCCAGCAGCCCGGACGAACCGCCGGTTTCGGTAATCAGCTGGTCATGGATAAGAAGTATTTGTGATTTGGATAGCCGTATCATTTGGCAAGCACCTCATAAGCCTGACGATTCTTTTCAATCAAGCGCTGGGAAATGGACATGACATCCTCATCAGCAGCAAGCTGCTCCTGTTCAGCTGACGAAAACTCCATAACCAGATAACGGGGAACATTGTTTTTCAGGATGACTACTGCGCCGCTCTCATCTACAAGGCGGGCTACTTTAGAGAAATTCTGGTTTGCCTCTGTAATGGAGACCAGATTGTTTGTATTGATATTCATAGGGAAACCTCCTTTGCTTTCGTTACTTTTATTATATCCAAAAATAGGAGAAATTCAACCTATTCCCTGTGAATTTTTGTAGCTAAGGGGAGGTCAGAATCTCTACAATCTTCTCCCGTGGGAACTCTGAAGTTAGTGTATAATTATTATTGGCAAAAATAGGAATTTTTCCTAAATAAAAAGGGAAGCAGAGAAAATCCCTACTTCCCAATCATACAGTTTTTCTTTATGATGTTAGTTGCAAAATAAAACACGT